>JAIVJN010000009.1 GCA_020200025.1 Acidobacteriota bacterium
GATGAGGACTTTCGTGCGCTCGATGTGGCGCAAGAACTGATAGCCGAGCCCGTGTCCGGTATGGGCGCCTTCGATGAGGCCGGGCACGTCGGCGACGACGAAGCTGCGATCGTTGCTGAGCGTCACCACGCCGAGGTGCGGGGTCAACGTCGTGAATGGGTAGTCGGCGATTTTCGGCCGGGCGGCGGACACGCGAGCGATGAGGGTGGACTTGCCGGCATTGGGGAAACCCACCAGACCGACATCCGCCAACAGCTTGAGCTTCAAGCGCAGCGTGCGTTCCTCGCCCGGCTCGCCCGGTTGCGACTTGCGCGGCGCGCGGTTGGTCGAGCTCACGAAGTGGGTGTTGCCCAGCCCGCCTCGACCCCCCTTGGCCACGAGCACGCGCTGGCCGGGAATGGTGAGATCGGCGAGCGCGGTGAGCTCGGTCGCGTCGTCCGCGTCTGGCATCTCGACGAGCGTGCCGACGGGCACTGGAATATCGAGATCCTTCCCCGCGGCTCCAGTCTTCTTGGCGCCTTGACCGCCCCGTCCGCGCTCGGCGTGATATTCGGGATTGAAGCGAAAGTGTACGAGGGTGTTGCGATGGGGGTCGGCGACGAGGTAGACCGAGCCGCCATGGCCGCCATCACCGCCGTCGGGCCCGCCGCGAGGCACGAACTTTTCGCGGCGAAAGCTCATCGCGCCAGCACCACCGTGACCGGCGCTGACGCGAATCTCGACTTCGTCAACGAACATGGTCAACGACCATAAAAGAAGCCACGACGATTGCGAAGCCCACGAAGGCCTGTCGTCTTCGTGATCTCCGAGACCTTCGTGGCTGGTCTTGCGTGCCTCGACTGCGGCTGGTTACTCGGCAGGAAGCACGCTGATGAAGCGTCCGCGCGTGCCGTGATCTTCGAAGCGTACACGCCCGTCGACTTTCGCAAAGAGCGTGTCGTCCTTCCCCAGCCCCACATTCAGGCCAGGACGAAAGCGGCGTCCCCGCTGCCGCACGAGGATGGAACCGCCGGTGACGATGTTGCCGTCGAAGCGCTTGACGCCGAGACGCTGTGAGTTGCTGTCGCGCCCGTTGCGCGAGCTACCCTGTCCCTTTTTGTGTGCCATGACACTACTCAGTAGGCGAGTGGGCCGTAAGGCGGGTCAGGCTGGTCGGTCGGACGATCCCCGCCCGCCTGACCGCTTTACCGGCCTACACGGTGATATCCATGATACGGACGCGGGTGATGAAGTCCCGATGTCCCTTGGTCCGCCGATACTGCTTGCGACGCTTTTTCTTGAAGACCCGGACCTTCGGGCCACGGTCCTCACTGTCGACGCGACCGAGCACGCGTGCCCCTGAGACAAACGGTGCGCCGGCCGTGATCTCGCCCGCGTCGCGGCCGACGAGCAGCACCTGATCGAAGCTCAACTCTGCACCGAGCTCGTGGCCATGTCCGGCAATTTCGATGACGGCGCCCGGCTCGACCCGGAACTGCCGCCCGGAGGCCTGGATGATTGCGAACACGATGATGATCTCCGCGAACGTGGACGCCGGTCGGCGCGACGCCGATCATGGTCACCTCGACCAGAACGCACCGAAATTCCAAGCTTAACACAGGCCTCGCTTCGCTCGGTGGGCCTCGGCCTTCGGCCATCAGCGGGCGGCTCGCTCCGCTCGCCCCAGGGCTCGCGCGGCCGCGCGCTCGGTGGGAGTTTTTTTAATCGCCCGCAAGCCGTCCCACCCAGCCGCGAAGCGGCGAGGCCCACCAAGCGGCGAAGCCGCAAGGGCCCACGGCGAGCAGAGCGAGCCGCCTACCCCGCGAAGCGCGGCCTATTTGAGCAGCACCCTGCTGCCGCGAATCTTCTGAGCGCTGAGCGTGTTCAGGAACGTGGGCAGCAGGCGGTCCATCAGCTCGAAATACGACGAGAGCGCCGGCGTCGCCTGGTTCACGTTGTAGAGAATCTCCTCACGGAACGTCTCGCTGTGGAGCGTCTCGCCGGTGCGGCCGTCGATGAAGATGAACGTGGGTCGCAGGATGAAGCCTTTGCGCTCCATGTAAGTTCGTACGGGCACCACGCGGCGCCGGCCGAACGAGTCGTAGACCTCTTGTTCGCGCTGGACGAAGCCGGAGCGCGAGTGCGGCATGAAGAGGATCGTGCCGGTCACGATGAGGGGCTGCTGATATTCCTCGCCGATGCGCTTCCAGTAGGCGACGTTCGCGAAGATGCGCTCGAAGGGCTCGAGATCGCGTTCGTCTTTGATGAGCTCGGGTGACACTCCGGTGGCACTCTCGTCGGAGGCGCCGTTGGCGGCCGGCGGCAGCTCGGAGGCATCGGCGGCGACCTCCCGCAAAGGCAGCGCATCGGTCTCGATGATGCGGAGTCCACCCTTGGTGCGGAGCTGACTGCGCAGGAGGCGGACCGTCTCGAGATTGCCGTCCACGTCCTCGCTGCCGCCGGAGATGAAGCCGGCCACGAGCACTCGCTGAAACGCGGTGATATCCAGCTTGGGCTGGATAGGCGTTTCGATGGGGATTTCGAAGTAGCTCGTGCACCCGGCCAGCGCGCCGACAATCGCCAGGAGCAGGCTACCGACCGTCCTTCTTAGCCGCGCGATCATTGATTTCCTTGAAGAGATCGTAATTCTGCCGAATCAGCGCGTTTTCCGGCTCGAGGGCGAGCGCTTTCTCGTATGCCTCCCGTGCCTTGCTCAATTGCCCCTCGTGCTCGTACGCGATGGCGAGGTTGTTGAAGGCGGCTGCGTAGGATGGATCCAACTGGGCGGCGCGTTCCCAGCGGTAGATCGCCTCTCGCCACAGCCCGCGCTGTGCCACCTGGATGCCGAACTCTACCTGCTCTTTGGCATCGCCCCGGGCGTCGGCCGATGCCAGCCGTGCGCTGACCGAGACCGACCCGGCGCTGAATGCGATGAGGACCACGGCAACGGCGAGACAGCGTGAAGACATGGTCCCAGAAAACCACTATAGCGGCTCGCGCGAAGCCGGGCAAGCGATTTGGCCGCTTGCAGTCTCCCTCCAGCGCGCCTATGATGAGTGCAGAGGTCAGGAGTCGCCACCACCGTCGTGGCGCACCCTGACTTTTGCCATTTCAGGCCCGCGCCAGCGTTGCGGAGCCGGCATGACCCCTCACGATGCCGCCGTTCTCTCCCGCGTCGGCGGGCGCCATAAACGTCTCGCCGACGCAGTCGTCCGACATCTATTGCATCGGCCACTCGACGACGAGCGACAGCTACCCGCGCGGGGAGCCCACGAATCGATGGCCGAGTGGATCTGTCGCCTCCTCGAACAGGCGACGACGTCGCGCCCATCGGCGACGCCTTTTACGCCCGCCTTTCTCGACGACACGGCCGCGGCCGCCCTGTCTCGGGCTCAATCGCTAGGGATCTCTGCCCTGATGGTCGGCGCGACCAGCTATCCCCGCCTGCTGGCGCAGATTGCCGATCCCCCGCCGTTGCTCTGGGTGCGCGGCGACGTCGACGACTTGCATCGCACAGGTGTCGCCGTGGTCGGATCGCGCGCCGCGTCGCCGCACGGACGGGCGATGGCCCGAACCATCGCGCGCGACCTCGCCGCCGCACACATCGTGGTCACGAGCGGCCTGGCGCGAGGCATCGACTCGGTGGCGCATGAGGCGGCGCTGGCCGCCGGAGGACGCACGGTCGCGGTCCTCGGCTCGGCGCACGATCGCGTCTATCCGCCAGAACATGCGGAGCTCGCGTCGTGCATCGAACGCGCGGGTGCTGTCTTGAGCGAATATCCGCCGGGAACCGGAGCACGAGCCCACCATTTTCCGATGCGGAACCGCATCATCAGCGGCCTCGCTCGAGCCGTTCTCGTCGTCGAGGCGCCCGAGCGCAGCGGGGCACTGATCACGGCGACGAGCGCCCTCGATCAAAACCGCGACGTTTTCGTGGTGCCGGGGCCGGTGCCGGGAGATCGCAACCGCGGCGGCCATGCCTTGATTCGGGACGGAGCCAAAATGGCCGAGTCGGCACGCGACATCCTGTGCGATCTCGGGTGGCCGCTTGGCGACCCGGCAGCGACACCCCGGGAGCGGCATCCGTGGCTGTGTCGGATGAGCGAGGGGACGGATTTCACGGTCGATCAGGTCGCCGATCTCCTCACGCTCCCTGCCGCCGAGGTTCTTGCCGGCCTCTTGGAACTCGAGCTGGCCGGCCGGATCCAAAGAATTGGAGGCGGCCGTTTCGTCCGGTGTCGGGCCGCGTGCTAACGTAATCTGTTCAGCGCAGTCGAGACATTTGATGCCTAAGCCGCTCGTCATCGTGGAATCGCCCGCCAAAGCGCGGACGCTTTCCCGGTTCCTCGGAACGCAATATCGCGTCGAGGCCAGCTACGGTCACGTTCGGGATCTGCCCGAGTCGGCGGCCGAGGTGCCGAAGGAGATCAAGGGCAAGTCGTGGGGCCGGCTCGGAGTGGACACCGACGGGGAGTTCACGCCCTATTACGTAGTGCCTGCGGACAAGCGAAAGCACGTCCAGGCGCTCAAGGCCGCCCTCAAGGATGCGTCCGAGGTCATTCTGGCGACCGACCCCGATCGGGAAGGCGAGTCGATCAGCTGGCACCTCAAACAGATCCTCAAGCCAAAGGTCAAAGTTCGACGCATCGTCTTCCACGAGATCACGGAAGACGCCATCAGAGAATCTCTGCGCGAGGCCCACGAAGACGTGGACGAAAACCTCGTCCGGGCGCAGGAGAGCCGTCGCATTCTCGATCGGCTCTACGGCTACACGCTGTCGCCGGTCCTATGGAAGAAGGTGCAGACGGGGCTGAGCGCCGGGCGCGTCCAAAGTGTGGCCGTCCGGTTGATCGTCGAACGCGAGGAAGAACGGCTCGCGTTCAAGCAAGCGTCGTATTGGGATCTCGAGGTTCGGCTGCGCGGTGATGACCGCGAGTTCGGCGCGACGCTGGTCAAGATCGCGGACAAGCGCGTCGCGACGGGCAAGGACTTCGACACGAATGCCGTGCTGACGGCCACGTCCGTCACGGTGTTGAACGAGCAGGACGCCCGCGTCCACGCCGAAGCGTTGATGCGCGGTTTGCCCTGGGTGGTGTCGAGCGTCGAAGAGAAGCCGGCGACGCAACGGCCGTCGGCGCCCTTCACGACCTCCACTTTGCAGCAGGAAGCCAACCGCAAGCTCGGGTTCTCGTCCGATCGCACGATGGGCGTGGCGCAGCGATTGTTTCAGGGCATGGACATCGGCGGCGGCGATCTCGAGGGGCTCATCTCGTATCACCGCACCGACTCGACCACGCTCAGCGACAAAGCGCTAGCCGAAGCCGCGGGCGTCGTCCGTCAGATGTACGGCGACGAGTTCTACCGCGGCAAGCGGCAGTATCAGACGAAGGTGCGCAACGCGCAGGAGGCTCACGAGGCCATCCGGCCAACCGATTTCCGCCGCACGGCACAATCGCTCGAGGCGATGCTCGAATCCGACGAGTTGAGGCTCTACGAGCTCATCTGGAAGCGAGCGGTGGCCTCGCAGATGGCCGATGCCCAACTGCTGCGCACAACGATCGAGATCACGGGTCGCACGACGGGCGGTGTGCCGGCCATCTTCGCCGCCAGCGGCAAGGCGATTGAATTTGCGGGGTTCCTCCGTGCCTACGTCGAAGGGAGCGATGATCCGGCCGTTGAATTGGGCGAGCGAGAAACGCTACTGCCCAAGCTGGCGGTCGGCGACCATGTCTACGCGCCTGACAAGCTCGACGAACCGCTCATTCTCCTGGCGCTCGACGCCAAGGGTCACCAGACATCGCCGCCCCCGCGCTACACCGAAGCCTCGCTCGTCAAGCGCCTCGAAGAAGAAGGCATCGGCCGTCCATCGACGTACGCGCCGACCGTGGCGACGATTCAGCGTCGCGGGTACGTGTCACGTCAGGGCAAGGCGCTCGTGCCCAGCTTCACCGCCTTCGCGGTCACAAAGCTCTTGCGCGAGCATTTCGCCGACTACGTCGATCTCGGATTCACTGCCGAAATGGAAGCCATCCTCGATCGCATCTCCAACGGCGACAAGGATTGGCTCGACTTCATTCGTGAGTTCTACCGCGGCGATGGCCGCCATCGCGGCCTCGAGAACCTGGTCGAGGAGAAGTCGGCCGAGATCGACTATCCGGTGACCGATCTTGGCACCGATCCCGAGAGTGGGCTCCCCGTGCGCGTCCGTGTCGGCCGCTATGGACCGTTCCTGCAGCTTGGCGAATCGGGCGAAGACGGGCCGCGTGCGTCGCTGCCCGACGATCTCGCGCCGGCGGATCTCACGCTCGAGAAGGCGCTCGCGCTGTTACGAGCCAAGGCTCGCGGGCCAAAATCGCTGGGCGCAGACCCCGTCACCGGCCTTCCGGTCTATGTCATGCACGGCCGCTTCGGGACGTATGTCCAGCTTGGCGAGACTCCGGAAGGAAAGACCGCGGCGAAGCCGCGACGCGCGTCACTCGGCGGCGAGCTCACCGAAGATACGGTCACCTTAGCCGACGCCCTCAAGCTGCTATCGCTTCCGCGCGAGCTCGGCGCCGGCGACGACGGCGAGCCCATCATCGCCAACGTCGGCCGCTATGGACCTTACGTCAAACACGGACCCGAGTTCCGCTCGCTCGAGGCCAGCGATGATGTCTATGCGGTGACGGTCGAGCGGGCGCGCGAGTTACTGGCGCAGCCAAAGAAGTCGGTGCGGCGTCAGCGTTCCGCAGCGAAGGAGCTGAAGGCGCTCGGGGCCCATCCCCAGAGCGGCGCGCCGTTACGTATTCTCGACGGTCGCTACGGCGCCTACGTCACCGACGGCACGACGAACGCGTCGCTGCCGAAAGGCACGTCGCCAGAGAGCGTCACGGTGGAGCAGGCGGTAGAGTTGCTGAACGCGCGCGCGGGGACGTCGAAGCCGGCGAAACGCGCGAGAAAAACCCCGCCCGCCCGCGCGGCTCGCAAGAAGAAGGTGTTGGCGGCGGTGTGAGTGGAGATAAAGCAACCTGGTTGCGCTCGAGTGTTCGCGAGAGCAACCAGGTTGCCTCGCGAGCAACTCTGCACTCTGCACTCTGAACTTTGCACTTCTGATGATCCACATCATCGGCGGCGGACTCGCCGGGTCGGAAGCCGCGTGGCAGGCGGCACGACGCGGCGTGCCCGTGACCCTCCACGAGATGCGACCGGGACGTCCGACTGCGGTGCACCGGACGGAGGGGCTCGCCGAGCTCGTCTGCAGCAACTCGTTTCGGGGCGACAAGCTCGATAACGCCGTCGGCTTGCTGAAAGAAGAGATGCGTCGTCTCGGCTCGCTGATCATGCGTGCCGCCGACGAAGCGCGCGTGCCGGCGGGCGCGGCCCTGGCCGTCGACCGTGACGTGTTCTCGCACGCGGTCACAGAGGCGATCACGCGCGAGCCGCTCATCACCCTCGTGCGCGGCGAGGTGACGCGAATTCCCGATGTGGCGGAGGACCATGCTCCCGTCATCGTGGCGACCGGACCGCTCACCTCGGACAGCCTGTCGAGCGACATCCAGACGCTCGTCGGCGACGAGCACCTCTACTTCTACGATGCCATCAGCCCGATTGTCCTGGCCGAGAGCCTGGACATGGCCAAGGTGTTCCGCGCGTCGCGGTGGGATCGCAGCCTCACGGACGGGCAGGCCGAAGGCGATTATCTGAACTGCCCGCAGTCGAAGGTGGAGTACGACACGTTCTACGAGGCCCTTGTGGCCGCCGAGTCGGCCACCGTGCACGATCTCGACCGTGAAAAGTTCTTCGAGGGCTGTCTGCCGATCGAGGTGATGGCGCGCCGCGGGCGAGATACGCTTCGCTTCGGACCGATGAAGCCGGTGGGTCTCGTCGATCCACGCACGGGCCGACCGCCCTACGCCGTCGTTCAGCTCAGACAAGACAATCTTGCGGGCGATCATTTCAGCCTGGTCGGGTTCCAGACGCAAATCAAATGGGGAGACCAGGCCAAGGTGGTGCGGCTCATTCCAGGACTGGAGCGGGCCGAGTTCGTCCGTTTCGGCATGGTGCATCGCAACACCTACATCAATGGTCCCAAGGTGCTCCTGCCGACGTGGCAGACGCGGATGCGCGGCGATCTCTTCTTCGCCGGGCAAGTGTCGGGCGTGGAGGGCTACGTGGAATCAGCGGCGTCCGGGCTCGTCGCCGGTATGAATGCCGCGGCGCTCGTGCACGGCGACGCACCCCGGGCGCTGCCGCGGACGACGGCGATCGGCGCTCTGGCCCACTATGTCTCCCATGCCGACCCGTCCAACTATCAACCGGCCAACATCACGCACGGCATCATGCCGGCGCTCGAGCCCGCGCCCAAGGACAAGCTCAAACGCAAGCTGCTCACCGCCGAGCGCGCGCTGGCGGATCTCGAAACCTGGATGGGCGCGCAGGTCGGGGCGTAAGCGATGAAGGGGCACGTCAGAGGCTTTCTCGACGGCCTTCACTACAACCGCCACGTGTCGGTGCACACGGTACGCGCTTACGAAAGCGATATCCAGCAGTATCTCGTCTGGGTAGCCGCCGAGGCGCAGCGGCCCGTGTCCTCGCTTTCGCCGACCGATCTCGACACGACCACGGTGCGCGGCTACTTGGCGGAGCTGACGCGCACCGGCCATGCCAGAAGCTCGCTGGCAAGAAAGCTCTCCGCCATCCGCACCTTCACGCGCTATCTCAAGCGCGAGGGCGCCATCGAACAGGATCCGGCGGCGCTGGCCGTGGCGCCAAAGCGCGACCAGACGATTCCCGCTCACTTGTCCGAGGACGAGATGTTGCGGCTGCTGCAGACGCCGGACACCTCATTGCCGCTGGCGCGTCGCGACCGTGCCATCCTCGAGCTGTTCTATGCCTCCGGGCTGCGGCTGAGCGAGCTCGTTGGCCTCGACCTCGAGGACATCAGCCTCTCGCGGCGCGTCGTGCGCGTCCTGGGCAAGGGCGGCAAAGAGCGTCTCGTGCCGTTCAATCACGCCACCGAAACGGCGCTGCGAGCATGGTTCGGCGATCGCGCCACGCTCGCTGCCGATGCGAGCGCTAAACCGCTCCGCCGCGAATCTCGCGCACGCCGGCACAACCGCGCCGACCGCATCGGTCGACGCGATGCGGAGCCGGTGTTTGTAAACTATCGGGGGACGCGGCTGACCGGGCGCAGTGTGCATCGCCTCGTGCTGAAGTACGTGAGCCTCTGCAGCGCACGGTTGGGCATCAGCCCGCACGCGCTCAGACACTCGTTCGCGACACATCTCTTGCAGCGGGGCGCCGACTTGCGCGCGATACAGGAGCTGCTCGGGCACGTGCGCCTCAGCACGACGCAGCGCTACACGCACGTCAACACCGCCGAGCTCCTCAACGTGTATCGCAAGGCGCATCCGCGAGCGGAGCAGAAGAGGTGAGCAGAGTGCAGAGGAAGCAACCTGGTTGCTCTCGGCGAAACCTGCGAGCAACCAGGTTGCGTTCTCGAGCTACGCTCCCGCATCCGGCTGCGCCACGCGCCGGCGCGGCAACTGAATGTTCAGCGTCTTGATCTTGTAGTTCATCACGCGCGGGCTGATGGCGAGAAGCTCCGCCGCATCCTTCTGCACCCAATTCGACATCTTGAGCGCTTCGAGCAGCGACTGACGCTCGATCTCCTCGAGCGCAATGCCTGTCGGCGGGATCTTCACGACCGATGCGCTCTCCTTGGTCATCGACGAGGCGCCGAAATCACCGAGCCGGAGATCATCGGACGTAATCACCGAGCTCTCCGCCAGGAGGGCCGCGCGCTCGATCGCGTTCTCCAGCTCGCGGATGTTGCCGGGCCAGTTGTAGCGCATCAACATTTTCTGCGCTTCGCTATCCGCGCCGTCGAGCTTCTTCTTCAGCTCGTTGCTGAAGCGGCGGATGAACCACATCCCCAGGGGCAGAATGTCTTCCTTGCGCTCACGCAGCGGCGGCATTTCCACGGTCACGACATTGAGCCGGTAGTACAAGTCCTCACGAAACTGCGCATTGGACACCATCGCCTGCAGATCGCGGTTGGTGGCCGCGATGAGCCGCACGTCGACTTTGATGGTACGGGTTCCACCCAGGCGCTCGAACTCGTGCTCTTGGAGCACGCGCAGTATTTTGGCCTGCGTGCTCGGGCTCATGTCACCGATCTCGTCGAGGAACAGCGAGCCGCCATCGGCTTGCTCGAAGCGGCCGATTCGCTGGCGATCGGCGCTCGTGAACGCACCTTTCTCGTGACCGAAGAGCTCCGACTCGAGCAGGTTCTCTTGCAGGGCCGCGCAGTTGACCTTGACGAAGTTCCGGGCAGCTCTGAGCGAGTTGTGGTGAATGGCGCCGGCGATGAGCTCTTTGCCAGTGCCGGTCTCACCGCGGATGAGGACCGTGGAGTTGCTCTTCGCCACTTTCTTCACGACGCCGAGCACCTTGTGCAGGGCGTCGCTCGATCCGACGATGCGCTCGAAATTGTAGGTTTCCTGCTGCTCGTGCCGAAAGTAATCGAGCTCGTGGCGCAGGCGCTTCAGTTCGAGCGCCTTCTCGACCTTCACCTCCATCTCTTCGATCTCGAACGGCTTCTGCACATAGTCGAAGGCGCCATGCTTCATGGCCTCGACGGCCGTGCTCACCGAGCCAAATGCGGTCATCAGAATGACGGAGGCCGACGGATGGAGGCTCTTCGTGGTTCTGAGCACGTCCAGGCCATCCGACCCGCCCATCTTGAGATCGCTCACGACGACGTCGAAGTAGCCTTCATGGAGTCGCTCGATTGCCGCATTGCCGTTGCCGGCTTCCTCCACGTCATGCCCGGCGCCCGTGAGCGCGAGGGCCAGCCCGCGGCGCAGGGCGTCGTGATCGTCGGCCACCAGAATTCGACTCATCGTTCAGCTCTCGGCTTCAGGCACGGACGAAGCAACCTGGTTGCTCTCAAAGGTTCGCGAGAGCAACCAGGTTGCCTCGTCACTGACTCTGCACTCTGCACTCGTCCGCTACCGCACCCATTCGCTCGTGCTCTCCACGGGTAGCGAGACGCGGAAGCAGGTGCCTCGACCCGGCACGCTCGTCATGTCGATGCGGCCCTCGTGCGCGTCAACGATCTTGCGCACGATGGCCAGTCCGAGGCCCGAACCCTGCGGCTTGGTCGTGAAGAACGGGTTGAAGATCTTGTCGGTCAGCTCGCTCGCGACGCCCGGCCCATCGTCGGCCACTTCGACGATGACCGTCGGCACCGCCTCGTGACCGTCGGGCAGCAGCGCCCCGTCGTCGCCGTCATGCGTGAGCCGAGCCGCAATCGCAATCGTGCCGCCGCCCTCGAGCGCCTCATAGGCGTTGATGAGGAGGTTGCCGAAGACCTGCGTCAACTGATGGCCATCACCTTTGATGGGCGGAATCTCCGCTGGGACGTCGAGCGTGATCGCGATCTGGCCGCGGCGCACTTTGCCGTCGGCCACCGCCACGGCGTTCTGCAGCGCGTGCAAGAGGGGTGTCCGCTCCATCTGCAGCCGTACGGGCCGCACGAACTCGAGCACTTCCTGCACGATGGCATTGGCCATCTTCGCCTCGTTGATGATCTCGCTCACGAGGCCGAGCGCGTCGCGATTGCCCGCGAGTTGCCGCTTGAGCAGGCCCGCCATCACCTCGATGCCTGCCAGCGGATTCTTGATCTCGTGCGCGACGGTGGCAGCCATCTCGCCGACGGCGGCCAGGCGATCGCGCAGCCGCTCGCGCTCTTCGAGCTGTTCGACGTGCGTGAGGTCCTTGAAGAAAAGCGCCGCGCCGGTGGCCTCGCCGTCGTCGTCGCGAACGAGTGAGAGGGTGTAACCGATCACCTTGTCGGTCGGCTTGAGTCGCAGGTCCGCGCGGTTTGGCAGCGCTGCCAGCTCGAATGCCCCAGCGAGCACCCTGACAATGTCTGGATGGTGGCGAAGGACTTCGGAGTACGGTCGACCCACGTATGTCGTCGACACCGGCAAGCCAAAGATCCGGCACGCTTCCCCATTGATGAGGACCAGCAGACCATCGCGCTTGATGGCCAGCACGCCGTTGCGCATGTTGGCGACCATCTGACGGAAGAACACGTCGCCGAGGCCGACGGCCTCGAGGGTGGTCGGGTCGCGGGGAGAGAGCGTTGGCTTGGTGGAGCGTCGAGGGGTCATGCGTGCCGGGGGCGCAGGCGCAAACTGCGTACCTCATCAGGAAGGCCGCCGTGGACGGCAAAGCCCTGTGATTACAGAAATCGAATCTGGGCGCGGTGTCGGCAGATTACATAATTGTAATAGAAATCACGAAACGAAACCCGTTTCGTTTTTTCCAAGCCGTGAGAAAACGAAACCCGGTTTGGTTTCGACCGCTACCGCCCGGCATCGACCGTGGCCTGCAGCATCTCCCACTGATTCAGCAGATCGCCGACTTCCCACATCAACAGTTGATGTCGCTCGACGATTGGCTGCGCGGCGCTCCGATCGTCGAAGAATCCGTGAGCGGACATCGTCTGCTCGATGGCCTTGATCGCCTGCTCGCGGTCGGCGATGCGCGTCTCGAGCTCTGTGAGCCGATCGCGAAGGGCCTGCTGCGCCCGGTCCTTCTTCCGGCGCTCCGCAGTCTCACGCTTGCGGTCCTCGAAGCCGGCAGGTGTCGACCCGACGCCCCGCACAAGCTGAGCGGCGCCGGTCGCCGGCGACACGCTGACGGGCGGTTTCGCGGCCGGCGACGGCTTCGCAGCGATCGCCGCAACCACGGGCGCCACTTGCAGGCTACCCTGGACGGCTTTGCTCCACAGGAACTCGGCATAGGTGCCTGGATACAGGAGGGCGCGGCCCGCGCCCACTTCCACGATCTTGGTGGCCAGACGCTCGACGAAGTAGCGATCGTGCGACACGAAGACCATCGTGCCCCCGTAGTCGGCGAGGGCATCGAGCAGCACTTCTTTCGAATCGATATCCAGGTGGTTGGTCGGCTCGTCGAGCAGGAGTGTGTTCGACGGGCGGAGCAGCATGCGTGCAACCGCCAATCGCGTGCGTTCTCCGCCCGAAAGTACGCCAGCCTTCTTGTAGACGTCGTCACCAGAGAAGAGAAAGCCGCCGAGAACGTTGCGAATGGCGGGCACCATCTGACTCGGCGAGCCTGACGCCAATGTTTCGTACACTGTGAGCCCAGGATCCAGGCGTGTGGCTTCGTCTTGCGCGAAGTACTGAACGACCACTTGATGCCCGAGGACCCGGCTGCCCGCGTCGGGCTCACAGTCGGCCGACAGCAGCCTCATGAGGGTCGACTTGCCCGCACCGTTCGGACCGACGAGAGCAATCCGGTCGCCCCGTTCGACGAGCAGGTCGACGCTATCGAGCACGACCTTGTCCGCATATGCCTTCCGGGCGCCTTTGAGCTCGACGACTGCTCGGCCGCTCTTTGCGGCGGACGGAAAATGGAAGGCGATGCGCTTGCGCTCTGGGGGAACCTCGATGCGCTCGATCTTCTCGAGCGCTTTGATGCGACTTTGCACCTGAGCGGCCTTCGTCGCCTGATAGCGAAAGCGATCGATGAACTGCTGAACGCGCTCGATCTCCTCGTCTTGCCGCCGCTTGGCCTCGCGCAAACGCTCCATGCGCGCGTCCCGCTGTTCCAGATACGTCGAGTAGTTGCACGGGTAGTCGGCGATCGTCCGCAGTGACAGATCGGCAATGCGGTTCACGACGGTGTCGAGGAAATAACGATCGTGAGAGACGACGATGACCGAATGCGGGTAGACGTCGAGATAGCTCTCGAGCCAGTTGCGCGCGTCGAGATCGAGATGGTTCGTCGGTTCGTCGAGAAGCAGCAGCCCTGGCTGACTGAGCAGCAACTTGGCCAGCGCCAGCCGCATTTGCCAGCCGCCGGACAGGTGGTCGGTCTCTTCGACGAAATCCGCGTCTGAGAAGCCCAGCCCGCGGAGGACCGTGGCCACCTTCAGCTCGAGATGATAGCCATCGGCGATGGTGAAGCGATCCTGCAGCTCGCTGTAGCGATGGAGCGCATGATCGTGCGCCTCCTGGGGCAACGATTGGTCGCCGAGTCGATGCTCCAGATCGTGCATCTCGGCTTTCATATCGAGCAGTGGCTTGAGGGCCAGGCTGGCTTCGTCGACCACGCGTCGTCCGCTGTGTGCGAGACCGTCCTGCGGCAGATAGCCAACGGTCAAGGCGTTGGGTTTCAACACCTCTCCGCCGTCCGGCTCGTCGAGTCCGGCAAGCATCTTCAACAGCGTCGTTTTGCCGGCGCCGTTTGGGCCGCACAGGCCGACGCGATCGCGGTCGCCCACCTGCCAGGTCACGCGCTCGAGGAGGGTGCGCCCGCCAAACGATTTGGTCAGGGATTGCAGCTGGATCATTGCGAAGCGTCAGTCAACACAACACGAAGACCAGGAAGATATCCAACCGGGTTGCTCTCGTGCGACTCGAGAGCACCCCGGTTGGTTCCGATCGTTCGTGACCTTCGTTTTGTCGCTCGCTGACGTTATCGACTACTAGTGTACCAGGACCTTGTGCGGTCCAGCCCGAGCCCTACTCGCCGAGTGCGCGAGCGGCGGCCGCCAGCACCTGTGGCACGCGGAACGGCTTGGTGAGGTAGATGGCCGATCGTCCGTCGGGAGCGGTGTCCACGTCGTAGTCGGCGAGCGCCAGCGTCTTCGACAGCAGCTCGCGAATGCTCGCTTCGTCGTCGGCCACGAGGACGCGGAGACGAACGTGGCGACCCGGGCCAGCCTCCTTCGCCTCCGCGGCTGGACGGTCGCCGCGCGGGCGAGGTGAATCGAGCCAGATGTCGATGTCACGCTTGCGAAACCGCCATTGACGACCCACGCGGACCGCGGGAATCTTGCCGGCCTTGATCAGGCGATAGACCGTGCGCAGATTGACCTGAAGATACTCGAGCACCTCCTCGGTCGTCAGGAAGGTCTCGTCGTTTGGAACGTTGATGCCCACCGATCGCTCTTACTTCGTATCTTATCGTCTCTGTGCTCGCATCGTCTCGATGCCGCACGGCAGCTCGATGATGAAGAGTGCCCCCCCGTCGGGCCGGTTCTGCGCGGCGATGTGCCCGCCGTGCTCCTGCGCGATTCCGTAGGCGATCGCGAGTCCAAGACCGGTGCCCTGACCGACCTCCTTGGTGGTAAAGAACGGCTCGAAGAGCCGTGGCAGCGCCTCGGGCGGAATGCCGGGACCGTTGTCCGACACGACGACGGTGCAACGGCCACGGACGCGATCGGCGCGCGTGACAATCTGCAGCATCCGACCTTCGCCGCGGGCGGCGAGCGCCTGCTCCGCATTGATCACGACGTTGAGGAGCGCTTGCTGCAGGAGGTGCGCATCGCCGGCAAGCCATGGCAACCGCGGCTCGAGCTCGCGGACGAGTGCAATGTTCTGCGCGCGGCAGGCCGTGGCTCGTAGAGACAGCACGCGACGGATCACACGGTTCAGGTTGAGGCGCCGCAGCGCGATGCGGCGGGAACCCGCGAAGACCAGGAGATTGTTGACGATCTTCGCAGCACGATCCGCCTCGCGGAAGACGAGCCGCAGATCGCGCCGCACGGGTGCCGCGAGGCGTTCGGTGGTGAGCAGGAGCTCGAGGTGTCCCAAGACCCCCTGCAGCGGGTTGTTGAGCTCGTGGGCGATGCCGGCGACGACCTGACCGAGCGCCGCCAGCTTTTCCGACTGCGCCAGCCGATCGTGCAGCTCGGCGCGTTCGGCTTCGAGCCGCGCCTGGCCCGTGACGTCGCGCGCGACGAGCACCATGCCGATCAGCTCGCTGTCGACGCCGAGCAGGGGACTGAGCGTGAACGCGAACGTGCCGTTCAGCACCGGGTCGGCCATCTCGCGCGTCTCGGCCCCATCCGGCGCGCCGTTGTTCTCAGCCCGTGCCGCCAGCCAGGAGAGCACATCGCCGCCGACGAATCCCTGCAGGGGACGTTCGAACATGTCATCCTGCCGGCGATGGAACCTCTCGGCAAAACTCTGATTGACGTGGACCAGGTGCAGGCGTCGATCGCACACGAGGACGAGATCGGCAACCGAGTTGAAGGCGTTCTCGAGCTCGCGCCGTGACCGGAGGGTGTCTTCGAGCAGCAACACGTTCTCGATGGCCGACGACAACTGGCGGGCGATCTCGGCGATCCGATCGACGAGCGCCGATTCGCGATCGGGCTCGACGGGCAAGCCTTCGACGGAGAGGGTTCCGAGCGCGCGGCGCCGGCCGCGCAGCGGGGCGAGCACGCGGACGCCGTGGTCGGCTGTCATGGTGAGCTCGGCTCGGCCGCGGCGAAGCGCCGCCGAGACCGGCACCGACTCATCGTCAACCGGCACCTGCAGCCCGCTGGCGACCAGCGCCGGATCGGACGATGCGATGAGACGAAGCCGCCGAGCGCGCCGGAAGTGAAGCCAGACCGACACGCGCGCGGCACCCACGAGCGTCCGGCACCGAACGCAGAAGCTCTCGAGGCGAGAGGGCAAGGTGAGCGACGACGACATGCTCCGCGTCAGCTCGGCGAACATCTTCTCGAGGTCGTCCTCGATGTTCGCTTCGCGCTGCAGCCGTGCGCGGTCGAGCACGAGCGTGAAGAGATCGCCGACGGCAAGCACGGCGTCGCGGCATTGGTCGAGGGCGATCGGCTCGTCCACCCCCAGCACCAGGAGGCCGAGCGGTCGATTCGCGGCCACGAGCGGCACGAGAAGGGCGCCCGAGGTGTTGAGCCGCTGCGCCAGATCGGGCATTGTTTGCGACAAGCATTCGATCGTCACGAGGTCGGCGGTGGACCACGCTCGTGCCGCCGCGGCCCGTCCGGGGGCGCTCGTCAGCCAGGCATCGTGAGCCAGCTCCTCGACGCAAAAGGCGGAAGAGGCGAAGAGCGAAGGGCCTTGAGGTCCGGAAGTGAGCAGGACGCTGCACCGGCCGCCGCAGGCCTGAACGGCGCGCTGGTGAAGATCGGGCAAAAGGTCGGCGAGGCGGTCGCGCCCAGCCACCGACCACGCGCGGGCCCCGTGGCCGCTGCCGCTCATGGCGGCGATTGTACCAACACTCACCGGCTCGGGCGGGCCAAGGCGAGATCGGCAGACTTTCATCGGTGCGCCGCGTCTTACAGTGGTAGAACGTACGTGCTGCGCGTATCCCGTGGGGGAGGCGGCAGGGCAGGTCAGCGGGAGAGGAGTGCCGCCTGGTCCCGATAGCGTGGACCGACGAAGAGCTCGTCCAACGATCGAAGGACGGGGATCTCGAGAGCTTCAACCAGCTCGTCAAGCGCTGGGAACGGCCGATTTACGCCCTGGCCTATCGCACCATCGGTCGCGAGGAAGACGCCCGCGACGTGTGTCAGGAGACGTTTCTCCGGGCGTTTCGCGGGCTCCGCGGTTTCAAAGGAGAGGCGAAATTCTCATCCTGGCTCTACCGTATCGCCCTCAACCTCTGTCGCGACTGGATCCGACGCCAGCGCCGCACCCCGACCGTGCCCATGCCGGACGGCCTCGACCTGATGGAGCTCGCGGGCGAGCAGGGGCCGGTCGAATCGATCGAAGATCTCGTCGCCCGTCGCGAGATGGGCCGTGCCGTCGCCGAGGCCATGCGGCATCTGCCCGACGAGCAGCGCACGGCCATCGTCCTCAAGGAGTACCACGGGTTGACGTTCCAGGAGATCGCCGACCTGCAGGGCTGTCCGCTCAGCACGGTCAAGACCCGCCTGTATCAAGGCCTGAGTGTTCTCAGGCGTCACTTGCACCAGACCGGATCCCGCCCCGCGCGGGTTAGTGGGAAGGCGTCATGAAAGATTATCGCTGCGACGACAAAGAAGGGCTCGTCGCCTATCTTTACGACGAGCTGGGCGCGGAACAGCACCGAGCCGTCGAAGCGCATCTGGCTGTTTGCTCGCTGTGTACCGGCGAGGTCCAGGCGCTCGCAGGCGTTCGGCAGGAGCTCGGCGCCTGGCTCGCGCCCGAATCCCACCTGGGTGTCGCGATCACGCAACCGCCGGCGCCGGTGCTCCGCCCGGTGCGGTGGCGCGCGGCGGCGATCCCCGGTTGGGCACAAGTAGCGGCCGCCGTGCTGGTCGTGGCAGCCGGCGCGGCCATCGCCAACGTGCAGGTGCGCTATGACGCGAGTGGGGTGACCGTGTCCACCGGGTGGACGCCTGTTGTCGCGCCGACGGCTACCGGGACCATCCGACAGGCGGCGGACCCGACGTCGTCTCCCGACGCCGAGTGGCGCAGCGAGCTGGCAAGCCTCGAAGCCGAGATGCGACAGGAGATACAGGCGCTGCGACCCGCGCAGATCCCGGCCGGCGGGGCCGTGTCGAGCGCCAGCACCTCTGAGACCGCCCTCCTGCGGCGCGTGCAAAGTCTGATCGACGCGAGCGAGCGCCGGCAGCAGCAAGAGCTGGCGCTCAGGTTGACGCAATTCGGTCGGGACGTCGAAGTCCAGCGACGTGCCGATCTCGTGCGTATCGAGCAGGGCGTGGGCCAACTGCAAGGCCGGACTGGCGCCGAAGTCGCTCGACAGCGCGAGGTGCTCAATTATCTGGTGCGCGTGTCGGGCCGCCAGGTCGTCCCCGAGTAGGTGTGTATGTCAAGGTCGTTCAGCATCATCTCGAATTTCGCCGCAGCTCTCGCGTTCGCCGTGCCGGCGACCGCGCAAGCTCCGGTTGGCGCTTCTGTGCCGAGCAGCCCGGACGTGAGCTCGGCGGGTGCGCAGGTAACGGCGTCGCCGAAGAGCCCGGCGCCGACGCGACCTGTGGATCGGACCCAACTTCGCCACCAGATTTACGTGATGGAAGGCGCCCTGGCACGCGCCGTCGAATTCGGCGCACAATCGCTCAACCGCGAGATGCGATCGGTCATGCCCGATGTGTTCATGCTTGCGGGCAACGCGCAAGCCCGCGGCGTCTATCTCGACGGGTACGGCATCTTCTTCGACGTGCAGGTGCCGATCTTGCGGCAGAGCATGATGTGGAGCTTGCGCATGATGCTCGACAAGGACGAGGCGGGCGTCAAGATCGCCGCCCGAGCGGCCCGCTCCGCTGCCGGTCGACAAGATGTGGGTGCAGGATCCGAACCGCGCCTACACGGAAGCGGTCCAGCGCGCGATCATCGACGCGATGATCGACTACAGCGCCCCCATGATCATCGGCGCGGACGATTGGCTGACCGTCGCCGCGCGCGACAATGAGCCGCGCGACACGCTGGCGCCGCAGGATTCGATGGAAGAGACCGTGACGTTGCTCTACCAAGTCAAAGGGGTGGACCTCGCTGCCTATCGGTCCGGCACCATCGACCGCGAAGAAACCCGTCGCCGAGTCGTCGTCCGCGAGTTCTAACGCCTTCGCGGCCGTCGGGAGCCTTTGGGCTCGTTCGGTGTCTTATCGGGGAAGCCCATCGTGATTCGGCGAGAGTAGCCATCATGCGTCGACCGACCCTCCCTCACTTCGCGGTCGCGATGTTTTGCGGCCTCTGCCTCGCGGTGGTCGGCGCGGCCTGCAACCGCGTCGCGCCGACCGAGGTGCTCGAACCGCTCGATGTTGTCACCGGGTGGTACGACGTTGGCATCGAGGACGGGAAGAACAAAATCGTCCCGAGCGTCTCGGTGAAGCTTCGCAACAAATCCGACCGCCCCGTCCGATCCGTGCAAATCAACGCCATCTTCAAGCGCGTGGCCGAGGCCGAGATGTGGGGCGAGCACTTCGGCTGGGCGGTCGATCGCGAGCCGCTCCCCGCTGGCGGCGTCACGCCGCCCGTCGTGCTCCGCTCGGCGCTCGGCTACACCAGCGACGAGGCGCGGCTGAAGATGTTCCAGAATTCTCAGTTCGTGGATGCCAAAGTCGAAATTTTCCTCAAACAGGGGTCAGGGGTCTGGGCTAAACTCGCCGAGTTTCCCATCGAGCGCCAACTGCTGACCCAGTGACCTCGCCACCATCGCCTCAAAGATCTCCATCCTCGGCGTCTCCTCACCGGCCGGTGTCCCCGGGCGCATCGGTGCTCGAGCGTCGGCTCGGCCCCCTCGACGCCGCGGCGATCATCGTCTCGAACGTCATCGGCGCCGGCATCCTCTTTACGCCGCCGCAAGTGGCGGCCAACGTCCCCAATGCGTGGTGGTTCCTCGGAGCCTGGCTCGCCGGCGGCGCTTTGGCGTTCGCTGGCGCCATGGCGTACGCCGAGCTCGCCGCGCTGCGGCCTCGCGCCGGCGGGGAATATGTCTATCTGAATGCGGCCTACGGGCGGCTCGCAGGCTTTTTGACGGGCTGGACCTCGTTTGTCGCGGGCTTTTCGGGGGCCATGGCGGCGAGCGCCGTGGTCCTGGTCCTCTATCTCGACCGGTTCATTCCGGGCGCCGCTGATCCCACGCCGTTTTTTTCTATCCCCTTACCGTTCGTGGCGTTGAATGTGTCGCGCCGATCGCTCGTGGCTATCGCGGCGGTCTTTCTGATGGCGTGGGTGCATCTGCGCGGCGTCGGCCCGGGGCGTGTCGTCAGCAACGTCCTGGCGACGCTCAAAGTGCTGGCCCTGCTGATCTTCATCGCCCTCGGGTTCTCGATAGGCGCCGGGTCGGCGGGTAATCTGCAGCAGGCGGCGGGACCGGTCGCGGCCAGTGCCTGGCTCCTCGCGCTCGTGTCGGTCATGTTCACCTACTCGGGTTGGAACGCCGCCGCGTATGTCGCGGAGGAGATCCGCGACCCGGGCCGCAACGTGCCGCTCGCCCTCGGGCTCGGCACCATCGCGGTGATCGCGATCTACTTCTTCCTCAATCTCCTGTACTTGTACGTGCTGCCCGTTAGCGAGTTGGCTCAGGTGAAGGGCAGCGTCCTCGATGTCATCGCCGATCGGCTCCTCGGGGCCCGAGCGGGCGACATCATGGGTATCGTCTCGATCATCAGCCTGGCGGCTAGCATCAGCGCGATGACCTTCGCCGGGCCACGCGTGTACTACGCGATGGCGCGTGATGGCCTGTTCTTCCAACGTGCCGCCCGTGTGCACCCCACGTACAGAACGCCAGCCACCGCGATTCTCGCGCAGGCCGGGTGGGCGAGCGCCCTCATCCTCTCCGGCGGCGCCGACGCGCTCACGCGCTATACGGGCTTCTCGATCACACTCTTTGCCGGCATGGCGGTCGCCGCGCTGTTCGTCCTGCGCTGGCGCGATCCGGATGCGCCGCGCCCGTTCAAAGCGATCGGTTATCCGGTAGCGCCCGCGATCTTCGTGCTCGCCAGCGCTGCGATCGTCGTCAACGCCATCATCCGCGATCCGGGACCGTCGGGCGCGGGGCTCATCGTGATATTGGCTGGAATTCCGCTGTTTCTGTGGTTCGGAAGGGGAGGGCAGTAGAGTGCAGAATGCAGAGTGCAGAGTAAGTAAAGAGTTAAGAGTTAGTGCAGCGCGAACGATGAAATCGAAATCCGACGCATTCTGCGACGCACTTCGAATCGTCGTTCAATTTTAAGCTCTGAACTCTGGTAATGACTCTGCGCTGTGCACTCTGCACTGATTAGGGCTGCGTCTTCAACTCACCCCGGAAGGTGATCGTCCGGTCGAACTGCACGCGCACGTCGAACGTCAACGGCTCGAAGCCGGGCTTCCGCACTTCGATGCGATAGCCGCCGGGATCGAGCCGCAATCCCTGGAAGGTGCCGTCGAAGTCGTCGACGATCCCGGCGTAGTAGCCGTCGACGAACACCTCCGCGTCGCGCGGCGAGACCCTGAGCCTGACGCGGCCGGTGTCATACCCGCGTGCCCCGTACCACCCCGGGCCGTAGCCCGGTCCGTACCCCAGGCCCCACGAACCCGGCCCGGCAGCGCGCCACGCCCATGGAGAATAGTACGAGTAGCCGATTCCAAACCCGCCGTGCCCGTATCCGTATGCGCCATAGCCGTACCCGTAACCCCACGGGTCGTAATACCACGGACTCGGTCGGTAAACGTAAACTGGGCGGGACGATCGGGGTGCCTCGGCGCGCGACACTGCGCGGCCTCTAACCGGGGAATCCGACTGACCGCGACCGTCGTCTGAAGAACCGCTCCGACCACGGCGCGCGGCACCCCCCGATGCCCCGCCGTCGCCGCCGCTTCGGCCACCGCCGCTCGATCCGCGTGGCCGTCGAACTCCGCCCTGCTGTTCAGCATTCGCTGCGGCTGCCCGAACGCTGGCCTCCGCTGGCGTCGGCGAGGACGAGGCCTGATCGGGACCTGATGAGACGATGGGCGCCGGCTCCCGCGCAGGGCGCGCCTCCGGCGGATTGGGGTTCTCCGCCTGTTGCACGCGCGGCACGGCACGTCGGGCCGCAGGCTCGGGCGGCGCCTCCGGTTCTTGCGCGAACGCGGGCGGGGAACTGACCGACATCGCTGTCAGCAGAAAGGCTGTTACGACGACCGACTTCATGATGTCTTCACGCATGGATGCGTCCTTCTCGCGGCAGGCGGACCAGGACGCTCAGACCAGTAGCAACGGTCCTGCCATCGATGAGCCGTGCAAGTGACGCGCTATTCCTCGCCGCAAGGTGCTCGTGTGTGCCTCGTGTCCTACCCATGCAGCACCGGCGTCACCGTTTCTTGACAGTGGTCGAGCCCCACGTGCTAGCCTCCAGAGATGGTCCATGCCACGACCATCCTCGCTGTCCGACACAAGGATGCGGCCGTCGTTGCTGGAGATGGCCAGGTCACGCTGGGCACCACGGTGGTCAAACGCAGCGCCCGCAAGATCCGCCGGCTCTACAACGAGAGCGTCCTGGCCGGCTTTGCCGGGTCGGCGGCCGATTCCTTTGCGCTCTTCGCGCGCTTCGAAGCCAAACTCGACCAGTACCGCGGCAACCTCGAACGATCGGCCGTGGAGCTCGCAAAAGAATGGCGGAGCGATCGCGTGCTGCGTCGGCTCGAAGCGATGTTGGTCGTCCTCGATCGGCGCAGCATGTTTCTCCTGTCCGGTACGGGCGATCTCATCGAGCCCGATGATGGCATCGTCGGCATCGGGTCGGGCGGCCCCTTCGCCCAAGCGGCGGCGAAGGCGCTGGTCCGACACAGCGACTTGCCGGCTCGGGCGATCGCTGAAGAGGCGATGCGCGTCGCTGCCGAGATCTGTATCTATACGAACGACCATCTCACCGTCGAAGAATTGTGACTGAAGAATCGTGATCAAGCTTCCTGAGCACACCAGCACCACGATCGAAGCCCTCACGCCGCGGCAGATTGTGGCGGAGCTCGACAAGTATGTGGTCGGGCAAAAGGCTGCCAAGCGCGCGGTGGCGATCGCGCTGCGCAATCGCATGCGACGGCAAAAGCTGTCGCCTGAGCTCGCCGAGGAAGTTGCGCCAAAGAACATCTTGATGATTGGGCCGACCGGTGTCGGCAAGACCGAGATCGCGCGCCGGCTGGCGAAGCTGGCACAGAGTCCCTTCATCAAAGTCGAGGCGTCGAAGTTCACCGAGGTCGGCTACGTGGGTCGGGACGTCGAGTCGATGGTCCGCGATCTCGTCGAGCTGGCCGTCGATATGATTCGCGAGGAACAGGTCGAGAAAGTGCGCGGCAAGGCACGGCAGGCAGCCGAAGAGCGGTTGCTCGATCTACTGCTGCCGCCAACAAAGCCGTATGCGCCCGACGAAGACCCCGCCCGCGGCGGAGAAGGCCAGCGCACGCGCGAGCGTATCCGCGAGCAGCTTCGGGCCGGCCGTCTCGATGAGCGCGTCGTCGAGATCGAAGTCACGGGCAAAGGCTTTCCGTCGCTCGAGATCATCGCGGGAACGTCGGTCGAAGAGGTCGAGTTCAACCTCAAAGACATGTTGCCGGGGATCTTTCAAGGCCGCACCAAGCGTCGCCGTGTCCCGGTTCCCGAGGCTCTCGAGGCGCTCGCTCAGGAAGAAGAGCAAAAGCTCGTCGATATGGAATCGGTCGCGCGGATGGCCGTTGAACGCGTCGAGCAAGCCGGCATCATCTTCGTTGACGAGATCGACAAAGTCGCGGGCCGCGAGGGCGGCCATGGTCCGGACGTCAGCCGTGAGGGCGTGCAACGCGACATCCTGCCCATCGTCGAGGGCACGACGGTGAACACGAAGCACGGGATGGTGCGGACCGACCACATCCTCTTCATCGCCGCTGGCGCGTTTCACGTCTCGAAGCCGTCAGACCTCATCCCCGAGCTCCAAGGGCGGTTTCCGATTCGCGTCGAGCTCGAGGCGCTGGGTCAAGCCGAGTTCGTGCGGATCCTCACCGAGCCGCGCAACGCGCTCGTCAAGCAGTACATCGCCCTCATCGATACGGAGGGCGTCTCATTGACGTTCACCGACGATGCGATTCAGTTGATTGCGGAGTTTGCCGCCCTGGTCAACGAGCGCACCGAGAACATCGGCGCACGCCGGCTCCATACCGTGATGGAACGGCTTCTCGACGAGATCTCCTTCGAAGGCTCGGACCTCACCGAGAAGGCCATCTCGATCGACGCCGCCTACGTCCGGCGCATGCTCGCCGACATCGTCAAGAACGAAGACCTGTCGCGCTACATCCTGTGATCGCTCCAGGACCCCGCCTACGCGACCTGGTCCACAAGTATCGGCGAGGCCAACCAGGTTGCGTTGTCCCAGAGCGAGGCCAACCCGGTTGCCATCTTCGAATGCTCGCGATCCTGCTGCTCGTGTCCGCGACGGTCGTCGCGTGCGGCAAGAAAGGCCCACCGCTGGCGCCGTTACGGCGGGTGCCGGCGGCGGCTACTGGCCTTGCCGCAGAACGATATGCCAGCGACGTGTTCGTCAGATTGACCGTACCGTCGACGAACATCGAGGGCGTCGGCGCTGCCGATCTGAGCCGCATGGAGGTCTACGCCATCACCGCCGCACGCCTGCTCGCGGCCGCGGATGTGCAGACGGCGGCGTTTCGCGACCGCGCCACCCTCATCGCCAGCGAGTCCGTTCGCCGCCCATTGCCACCGCCACCACCCCCGGAGCCCGGCATGCCGCCGCTTCCGGCGCTGCCGCTCGAGCCTGGGCTCGATCAGGGCGCCGAGATCGTCGTGCGCGAAGGGCTGACACCTTCTGCCGCCGACGTGGTGCCGCTGGCGGATGCGGCGTCCCTGGTGCAGCCGGACGGAGACTCCACCGCGTGGGTGGGTCCTTTGATGGCTCCAGACGCCAGCAGCGGTCCGCGTCGCTACTACGTGGCGGTGGGTGTGACGCCGAACGGTCGCTACGGTGCCGCGTCGGCGCCCGTATCCGTTCCGCTCGCTGCGCCCACGGGCGCTCCCTCCGAACTGCGCATCGGCTATGACGAGCAGGCGTTTACCGTACGCTGGTCTCCGCCAGGTGATGCTCGAGTCGCCGAGGCGCCTTCGCCGCCCAACGGCCTCCTGCCCTCGCGACCCTTGACGCCGCCGTTGCCGGCGACGCGCTACGACGTCTATGCGGTCGACCGTGGCGCGCCGAATGCCGCACCGGTGCAAGTTCCCGACGCGATCAACGATGAGCCGCTCACCGCCCCCGAGCTCAAGATCATGGGTGTGACGTTCGGTAAGGAGCGGTGCTTCGCGGTCCGCTCGGTCGACGTGCGCGGCGGCTCGACGATCCGCGGTCCGCTGTCCGTACCGGCCTGTGCCATACCGGTCGACACCTTTGCGCCCGCCGCGCCACGAAATCTCCAGGCGGTCTCCGGCGCGGGCACCATCAGCCTCATTTGGGAGGCGAATACGGAAGCGGATCTCGCCGGCTATCTCGTCTTGCGCGGCGACGTGCCGGGTGACACACTGACGCCGCTCACGTCGGCTCCGATCAGGGAACCGCGGTTCGACGATGCCAAGGTCGAGGCTGGCAGACGCTATGTCTACATCGTCGTCGCGGTGGATACGGCGGCGCCGCCGAACACGAGCCCGCAGTCGAACCGGGCTGAAGAGACGGCGAGACAATGACGGAGTGCAGAGTGCAGAGTAAGTGCCGAGTGCCAGTGCAAAGGTGCATTACCTGCCAGCTGCCAACTGCCATCGGCTATCTGTCAACTCGGCCCTCTGCACTCTGAACTGTGCACTCACTCTGCACTCTGCACTCTGAACTCATATGGACAAGATCTTCAGAATCCGCCAAGGTATGGGCGGCCGCTACGCGGTGGAGCGCGACGGCGGCTTGTATTGGCTCGAAGGCGATATCTTCGGACACTATCACTGCGGGGCGTTGATCGATGAACCGGGCCTCAAGTTCGTGGCTCCCGTTCAACCGCAGAAGATCATGGCCATCGGGTTGAACTACAAGGACCACGCCGCCGAGATGAACAAGACGCTTCCCGTGGAGCCGCTGGTGTTCATGAAACCGGCCTCGTCGACGATTGGGCCCGATGCGTCGATTCGGCTGCCGATGTGGGCGGGGCGGATCGATCACGAGGCCGAGATGGCGATCGTCATCGGGCGGCGGGCCTACCAGGTAGTGGCAGAGCATGCCATGGACTATGTGCTGGGCGTCACGTGTCTGAATGACGTGACGGCGCGCGATCTGCAGGCCAAAGATGTCCAGTACACGCGGGCGAAGGGGTTCGACACCTTCTCGCCCATCGGACCCTGCGTCGCCGTCGGCGTGGACCCCGCGTCGCTCGCCATCGAGGGCTGGGTGAACGGCGACAAGCGGCAATCGTCGAACACGAACCAGTTGATCTTTGCCGTGCCCGAGTTGGTGGCCTTCGTCAGCCGATTCGCGACGCTCGAACCGGGTGACATCATCTCCACAGGCACGCCTTCGGGTGTCGGTCCCCTCAAGCCCGGTGACCGCGTGATGGTGAAGATCGAGGGAGTGGGAGCCTTGAGTAATCCTTGTGTAGCCGATTGAAGAAGAACACGAAGATCACGAAGCCACCAAGGTAAATTGGGTCGGTCTCAAAGGATGAACCCCATCGACAAGCTGAACGATCTCGAGCGCCTGGCCGAGCTTGGCGGCGGCGACGATCGCCGGCGCAAACAGCACGAACAAGGCAAGCTGACCGCGCGCGAGCGGCTCGAGCGCTTGTTCGATCCGGGCACCTTCGAAGAGGTCGACAAGCTGGTCACGCATCGGTGCCGCGACTTTGGCATGGACCGCCAGTTGATTCCCGGTGACGGTGTCGTCACGGGTCACGGCCGGGTGAACGGCCGAGTGGTCTACGCCTTCGCACAGGACTTCACGGTCTTCGGCGGCTCGCTGTCGGAGACCAACGCCGCCAAGATCGTGAAGTTGATGGACATGGCGATGAGGAACGGCGCGCCGATCATCGGCCTCAACGACTCGGGCGGCGCACGAATTCAAGAGGGCGTGCTCTCGCTCGGCGGCTACGCCGACATCTTCCTCCGCAACACGCTCGCCTCGGGCGTCGTGCCCCAGATCTCCGCCATCATGGGACCCTGCGCGGGCGGGGCGGTGTATTCGCCTGCGATCACCGATTTCGTCGTGATGGTCAAGCATACGAGTTACATGTTCGTGACCGGACCAGACGTCATCAAGACCGTCACGCACGAGGACGTCACCAAAGAAGCGCTCGGCGGCGCGATGACGCACAACGAGAAAAGCGGGGTGGCACACTTTGCCGTCGAGGATGATGGCGAGTGCACGGACGTCATCAGAGATCTGCTCTCCTTCCTGCCGGACAACAACCTCGACGATCCGCCGCGGGTGGAGAGCGGCGATGTGGCGGACCGCGACGACCCGACGCTCGACCGCCTGATCCCGTCCTCTCCCAACCAGCCGTACGACATGCTCGACCTCCTTCATTCGGTGGTCGACCACGGTGTGTTCCTCGAGGTTCACCAGCACTACGCACGCAATCTGGTCGTCGGCTTCGCGCGGCTGGCCGGCCGCTCGGTGGGAATCGTGGCCAATCAGCCAGCGCATCTGGCTGGGACGCTCGACATCAACGCCTCGGTGAAGGGTGCGCGGTTCGTTCGCTTCTGCGACGCGTTCAATATCCCACTCGTCACCTTCGAGGACGTGCCCGGCTTTCTGCCCGGGACCGTCCAGGAATACGGCGGCATCATCCGTCACGGCGCCAAGCTGCTCTATGCGTTTGCCGAAGCGACGGTGCCCAAGGTGACGGTGATCACGAGGAAGGCCTACGGCGGCGCGTATTGCGTCATGGCCAGCAAGCACATCCGCACCGATTTCAACTTCGCCTGGCCGAGCGCCGAGATCGCCGTAATGGGACCGGAAGGCGCCGTCAACATCTTGTATCGACGGGAGCTCGAGCAAGCCGCCGATCCTGCCGCCCTCCGCGCCGAGAAGGTGGCCGAGTTCCGTGAGAAGTTCGCCAACCCTTACGTGTCGGCGGAACGCGGATTCATCGACGAAGTGATTCTTCCGCGCACGACCAGGAAGCGCCTCATCCAGGCGCTCGCCACGCTCGAGAGCAAGCGCGACAAGAACCCGCCGAAGAAGCACGGCAACATCCCACTCTAGAGGCCTCGCTTCGCGCGGTGGGCTCGGGCCGGCGAGGTCGGCCCTCGTGGGACCGGCTTCGCCGGTAAGGGCGCTCGCGGTCGGAATTCGTCGATGCGGTAGGGCGCACCTTTACAGTGCGCCAAAAGCGGGCCGTGAAGGCCCGCCCTACCGCACGCCGAACGCGCGCAATCGGGTGATAAGATCGTCAGGTTTTCCCTCTGTGCAGAAGATCCTCATTGCCAACCGCGGCGAGATTGCGGTACGCGTCATCCGCGCGTGCCGGGACATGGGCCTTCGCACGGTGGCGGTCTATTCCGAGTGCGACCGAGCGGCGCTCCACGTCCGCTTCGCCGACGAGGCGTGGCCGCTGGGGCCGAGCCCGCCGCGCGAGAGCTACCTGCGCATCGATAAGCTGCTCGACGTCGCCGCCCAATCCGGCGCCGACGCCGTGCACCCGGGCTACGGCTTCCTCGCCGAGAACGAAGACTTCGCGTCGGCCTGTCGCGACGCGGGGCTGGTCTTCATCGGCCCCTCGCCGGCGGCGATCCACTGTATGGGCAGCAAGACCGCGGCGCGTCAAGCGGCCACCGACGCCGGGGTTCCCGTGGTGCCCGGCAGCGAGGAGCCCTTCGGGCAGGACGTAGCCGAGAGCCAGGTGCTCCGCACCGCCGAGCGCATCGGTTATCCGCTGATGCTCAAGGCTGTGGCCGGCGGCGGTGGCAAAGGCATGCGCATGGTCGACGGACCGGCGGATCTCCCCTCGGCGTTGCGCGCGGCGCGCTCGGAAGCCGGATCCGCGTTCGGCGATTCCGCGGTGTATCTCGAGCGGCGTCTGCTGCGGCCGCGCCACGTCGAGGTGCAACTGCTCGGCGATCACCACGGGACCATCGTGCCCTTCGTCGAGCGCGAATGCTCGATCCAGCGGCGTCATCAAAAGGTCGTGGAAGAGAGTCCGTCGATGGCCGTCTCGCCCGAGCTGAGACGCCGCATCGCGGCGGCGGCGGCGTTGGTCGCCAAACGCGTCGGCTACACCAACGCCGGGACCATCGAATGCTTGCTCGACGAGGACGGCCGCTTCTATTTCCTGGAGATGAATACACGACTGCAGGTCGAGCACCCCATCACCGAGATGGTGACGGGGGTCGATCTCGTCAGATGGCAGATTCGGATCGCGCGCGGGGAGCGACTGGATCTGGATGCCGAGGCGATGCTCGAGCCGCGGGGTCATGCCATCGAATGCCGCATCTACGCCGAGGATCCTGACAATAACTTCTTGCCCTCGCCCGGCCGCATCCAGCGCCTGCGTGTGCCGCATGGCCCCGGCGTGCGCGACGACGGCGGGGTCGAGGATGGCGGCGACGTGCCGCTCTTCTACGATCCGATGATCTCGAAGCTCATCACCTGGGGCGAGGATCGGCCGCAGGCGCTCGCCCGTATGCGGCGGGCGCTCGCCGAATACGAAGTCCACGGCATCAAGACGACGATTCCTTTCTTCCGCTGGGTCCTAGACGACGAGGATTTCCTGGCGGGGCGGTTCGACACCACGTTCATCGATCGGAAGCTTGGCGAACGTAACGGCACGCCGCTCCACGAGGCTCCCGCGGAGGTGGAAGCGCTTGCCGCGGTCGCGGCGGCATTGCACGTGGCCACCCGCCCGGATCCGTCTCCCCAGGCGGCGGCCGCTCGCACCAGGCGCTGGGCCGGCGCGGGCCGAGCCGAGGCGCTGCGCTAATGCAGCTCCAGATGGATGTGGGCGCATCGCGCCGCATGGTGACCGTGCACCGCGAGGCCGACGTCTTTCGTGTGACGGTCGACGGCCAGGCGTACGTCGTCGACGTCCGACGAATCAATGGCACGACGCTCTCGATGTTGTTGCCCGGGCACGGCCGCGTGGCCGCGAGGCAGAGCGTGGAAGCGTCGTTGGTCGCTGGAGCGAGCGCCGGGGCGTTGGAGATTCAAATCGCGGGCTACGCCGTGCCCGTGCAACTGATCAGTGGCAGCGGTCGAGGCAATCGCGCCACGCCGGCGACGTCCGCCAGCGGGTCTCAGAAGATTGTGGCGCCGATGCCCGGGAAGATCGTCCGAGTGCTCGTCAAGGTTGGCGACCGCGTGGCGGCGCGCCAGGGAATGGTCGTGATTGAAGCGATGAAGATGGAAAACGAGCTCAAGGCCGCGCGAGGCGGCCTCGTGCGCGAGGTATCGGCCATCGAAGGGCAGTTGGTCGAGGCCGGCACTGCCCTGGTGACCGTGGAGTAAGCCGTCGTGTGGCGCGCGGTCTATCGCCATCTCCGCGCCGTGCTCCTGGTGGCGGCTGTCGTCGTTGCGGCCGCGCTCGCCACCACATTGACGATCGACCTGGGCCCCGCGCTGCGGGCGCGTGCCGAACGAGCGGGCTCCGGCTGGCTCGACCGGCCGATGCACATCGGCCGCCTCGGCGTTCAAATCGGGCTCGGCCGCTTCGTCGTGGAAGATCTCCGCATCGAGGGCCTCACGCCCGAGTCGCGACCATGGCTCACGGCCAAGCGCATCGACGTGTCGCTCACCTGGGGCGCGTTGATCGATCGCGAAGTGCTGCTCGACAGCATCGAGATGACCGACTGGCGAATGGTCGTCGAGACCTTCCCAACTGGCCGGCACAACTGGCCGCGGCTCAACGGCCCGCCCCGCTCGCCGAGCACGGGCCCGCGCCCGGTGGTCACCACGGTGAAGTACGTGCGGGCGCATCGCGGGGAGTTCGTCTTCGACGACTACGGCGGCAAGTGGGGCGTCGTCGCGCCGAACCTCGACGTCACCGTCGCCAAGACGACCGACTACGGGGGCCAGGCGCGGTTTCACGGCGGCACGGTGCGCTTCGAGGGCTTCCTGCCGATGTGGGCCAATGTGTCGACGGCGTTCACGATTCGCGGTGGCAAGGTGCTGCTCGACAAGATCGATCTGGCGACCGACGGTGCGTCCTCGGTTCTCACCGGCTCGATCGATCTCGCGCGCTGGCCGGAGATGATGTACAACGTCGAGTCGACGGTGGAGATCCCGCGCATGCGCGAGATCTTCTTCCCACGCGACACGTTCTCGCTGCACGGACAGGGAAGGTTTACCGGCACGTTCCGCCTGTTCAAGGGCGGCCGCGAGCTGAAAGGTGACTTTTCCAGCCGGGAAGCCGGGCTCAACGCCTATCGCTTTCAAGATGTCCAGGGCGCGGTCGAGTGGATGCCGGACCGCTTCGAAGTGCTGGACGCCTCGTCATCGTTCCACGGGGGCCGGACGCGTTTTCAGTACAAGATGGCCCCGCTCGGGCGTCCCGGCACCCGCGCCGTCGCGCGCTTGGACGTCCAATATGAGGAGATCGATCTCGAGCGCCTCACGAGCTTTCTCGATCTGCCAGGGCTGCGGCTGGCGGGTCGCGCAAGCGGGCGCAACCTGCTCGAATGGCCCCTCGGTCGCTTTGCCGAGCGCACGGGCGAAGGCACCGTCGGCGTTTCCGCGCCTGCCGATGTCGTTCCGCTCGGACCCGAGCTTCCGCCCGACGCGGCGGCGTCGGCTCGACGTCGCGCGGCAATGCCGGGGCCGTTCAGCAACCATCTGCCGCTTGCGCCGGTCGGCCTGAGCGCCTCGCTCTCGTACGCGGTACAGGGGACGGCCGTCCGGCTCGCATCAGGAATCTTCGCGACGCGCGAGACCTACGTGACCTTCGAAGGCGAGACCGACGCCGGCGAGCGGTCGCGCCTGCCGTTTCACGTCACGAGCGCGAACTGGCAGGAGAGCGATCGACTCCTCGCGGGGCTGATGACCGCTTTCGGCGGCACCACGCGCGCCATTCCCATCGACGGTGTCGGCGAGTTCGATGGCGTCATGCTCGGCGCGTTCCGCCGCCCGCGCATCGAGGGACGGATGGTGGGCGACGAGATGCGTGGCTTCGACGTCACGTGGGGCGAAGTCGAAGGGCAGGTGGTCGTCGAGAACTCGTACGCCACGGTCAGCCAGGCGGTGATCAGG
>JAIVJN010000386.1 GCA_020200025.1 Acidobacteriota bacterium
GGCGAGAGCAAGACGCTCGCGGTGCGCGGCGGCTTCGGCGTGTTTCACGACGTCTCGGCCAACGGCGGCGTCCAGGGCTTGATCTACAATCCGCCGTTCTTCTCCGAGCTCGGCTTCACCAGCAACAACATCACGCCGGTACGCACGCTGCAGACCGGCTTCCCGGTTTCGGAGCGCCCGGACCCCGCGACCTATCCCGGCAACCTGTTCCTCAACGAGCTGGATCAGGAGCAAGGCACCATCCAGATGTGGAACGCGAACGTGCAGCAGGAGATGCTCGGCGGCGTCATCTGGACGCTGGCCTACGGCGGCACGCGCGGCCGCAATATCCAGAGCAAGGGCTGGAACCTGAATAGCGCCCCGCCAGGGCCCGGCTTCAACACGGCGTCGCGCCGCCCCTACCCCCAGTACAACACCTTCAACGCGATCATCGGCCGCGGCACCATCGACTACAAATCACTCCAGTTCAAGGCCGAGAAGCGCTTCTCGCAGGGCAGCTACCTTCTCGTCGCCTACACGTGGAGCGAGGCGCTCACCAACGGCGCCGGTCAGAACGTCGGCGTCGGCCAGGGCGTGCGCTACTGGCCCTACCTGCCGTCGGAGGATGCCGACGACGGGCGGTCGGACACGGATGTGCGGCACGTCTTCAATCTCAGTTACCTCGTCCCGCTGCCGTTCGGCAACGGCCAGCCGCTGATGTCGAACGCCAGTGGGCTGACCGAGGCGCTTCTTGGCAACTGGCAGCTCAATGGGATCATCCGCGCCCGATCAGGCCTGCCGCTGGCGTTCTCGATGGCGGCAAACCAGTCGGGTACGGCGCTCGGCAACCGGCCGGACCAGGTGTGCGGCGGCAAGCTGTCGGGCGACGAGCGCGACGTGAATCGCTGGTTCGACACGAGCTGCTTCGTGGCCCCGGCGACCGGCGTCTTCGGCAACGCCGAGCGCACGTTGTTCTCGGGCCCGGGGCTCGTCAACGTCGATTTTTCCGCGTTCAAATCGTTCCCGCTGGCAAGGGGACCCGAGGTGCAGTTCCGCATCGAGGTGTTCAACCTCCTGAACACGACGCAGTTCGCCAACCCGGGCACCGTCGTTGGCGCCGCCGATTTCGGACGCATCCTGTCGACCATCAATCCGTCCCGCCAGCTGCAGTTCGCGCTCAAGGTGACGTTCTGATGTTCACCCCAGACGCGTTCGGCATCGCGATGATGATGATGGTGACGAGCACCGTGTGCTGGGGCTCCTGGGCCAACACCTACAAGCTCACCAAGGGCTACAGGTTCGAGCTGTTCTACTGGGACTATGCCATCGGCATCGTGTTGATCTCGTTGATCCTCGCCTTGACGCTGGGCTCGAGGGGCGGTCCCGACAGCTTCATAAGTAACCTGGCGACCGCCGACACGAGCAACATCGTCTACGCGCTCCTCGGCGGCTTCATCTTCAACATCGCCAATCTGCTGCTCGTGGCGGGCATCGAGATGGCGGGGCTGGCGATTGCGTTTCCCATCGCCATCGGCGTCGCTCTGGTCGAAGGTGTGATCCTGAGCTACGCGCTGCAGCCCAAAGGCGACGCGGTGTTGCTCGTCATTGCCGACGGCAAGGCATACGGCAGCCTGGCGTCGGCCGGCACGCCGGTCTCGCGCAAAAGCCTCATCGTCTGCCTCGTGTCTGGCGTGCTGATGGGCGCCTTCGCCCCGTTCGTCACGCGCGCGCTCACCGCGGGCAGGCCGCTCACCCCCTACAGCATCGCGGTCCTCTTCACGCTCGGCGCGTTCCTGTGCTGCTTCGTGGTCAATGTCTATTTCATGAAGAAGCCGCTCGTCGGCGCGCCGGTGAGCTTCGACGGCTATTTTCGCCAGCGCCCACAGGATCACCTGCTCGGCGTGCTGGGCGGGCTCATCTGGGGGACGGGGACGGTCTTCAACTTTGTGGCCGCCAGCTTTGTCGGGGTCGCCATCGCCTACGCGGTGGGGCAGGCCGCGCCGATGGTGGCGGCATTGTGGGGTGTGTTTGTCTGGAAGGAGTTCCGCGGTGCCAACGCGACGGCGAAGGGTTATCTGACGGCGATGTTCGCCTTCTATCTGCTCGCACTCTACGTCATCGCCCGGGCGTACGAGTCGGCTGCGTAAGCGAGGAGCGCTGATGCACCACTATCGAGTCCGTGGGTGCGTTGCCGCCCTGCTGCTGCTACTCGCCACGCGGCCGGCGGCGGGACAGGCACGAAAGGTGATCGTCGATCAGGACGCACGCGGGCCGGCGTCCACCGACATGCTGTCCATCCTGCTGTTCCTGCAGGCGCCTGACGTCGACGTCCTTGGCATCACGCTCGTCACCGGCGACCAGTGGGTGAAGGAGCAGACGCTGCGCACGCTCCGCGCCGTGGAACTGGCCCGGCGCACCGATGTGCCGGTCGTGCCTGGAGCCGAGTATCCACTGCTCAATTCGAAGGAAGAATCCGAGTGGTGGGAGCGGCAGTACGGGCAGTTCAGCTTCAAGGGCGCGTGGACCCCTCGCCAGTACCATCCGCCCGACGAGATCCCCGAGCTCGTCGAAGGGAAGCCGTCGATCGAGCCGCTCGAGGAGCACGCGGCCAACTTCATCATCCGCACGGTGCGCCGATATCCGGGCGAGGTGACGATCTGGGCCGGCGGGCCGCTCACGAACATCGCACTTGCCCTGCGCCTGGATCCCGAAGTGGCGACGCTCGCCAAAGAGCTCGTGCTGATGGGCGCCGGCTTCAATGTGGGCCAGGGCGGCATCCACCGCATCAACGGCCGGCGCGAGTTCAACTGGTGGTTCGATCCCGAGGCGGTGCGCATTGCGATGAGCGCGCCGTGGAAGAAGATCACCATCACCCCCGTTGACATCTCGGTCAAGACGCGGCTGAGCGAGGATATCAAGGCCGCGATCGCCAAGGCGCCGACCCCGGTCGCCGAGTACCACACGAAGTTTGCGAACCCCAGCTACATGTGGGACGAGATCTCGGCGGTGGCGTGGATGGACCCGACCATCATCACCAGCGCCCAGGAGCTCTACGTCAACATCGACATCGACCGCGGTGCCAGCTACGGGCAAACCATCTTCGTGGAGAAAGATATGGGCGGCGAGCCGCCGGTGCCACGGCACATGCCGTCGTGGTGGCAGCTCGCCACCGTGCAGTGGGACCTCGACACGGTGCGTTTCTACCAGCGCTACATCGAGCTCATGTCGCGCCCGCCGCGCGCGGGAGGTCGAGAGTGATCATGCTGAGGAGACGCGAGGTGCGTGTCGTAGGCGCCACGGTTGTGGCGATAACCGTGCTCGGCGCCGCCGTCTCGGGGCAGACCGCCGCGAAACGCAAGGTCTTCATCGACCAGGATGCCGCCGGTCCCGCCGGCACCGACATGCTGTCCACGCTCGCCCTGCTCCAGTCTCCCGAGTTGGACGTGCTCGGCATCACGGTGACCTCGGGCGACGTGTGGTTGAAGGAAGGCGTGCGCAACATGCTGCGCATGGTGGAGCTCACGGGCCACAAGGCCGTGCCGGTCGCGCCAGGAGGCGAGTTTCCGCTCATCAACTCGCGCGAGCTCGCGGAGGCGTGGGAGGAGCAATTTGGTGAGTTCGTCTACAAGGGTGCATGGAACCCCGCTCGTTGGCACGAGCCCAACGTCGTGCCGCCGTACGTGGCAGGTGAGCCGACGATCGCGCCGGTCGCGACGCATGGCGCCAACCTCCTGATCCAGACCATTCGTAAGCACCCGAACGAGGTCACGCTGTGGGTCGGCGGGCCGTTCACGACGGTGGCGCTGGCGCTGCGGCTCGATCCGGGCATCGCGGCGCTCGCGAAGGAGCTCGTGTTGATGGGCGCGGGCTTCAACGTCGACCGCGGCGGCAATCACCGCATCAACGGCCGCCGCGAGTTCAACTGGTGGTGGGATCCCGAGGCGACTCGCATTGCGATGAGCGCGCCGTGGAAGAAGATCACCATCACCCCGGTGGACATCTCCGTCAAAACCACGCTCGGCGACGAGGTGAAGGAGCGGATCGCACGCTCCACGTCGGCCACCGCGCAGTACATCACGAAGTTCGCGCCGCCCGGCTCCGGGGGTGGCGGCGGCAACTACATGTGGGACGAGATTGCCGCGCTGGCCTTCCTCGACCCGACGCTCATCACGCGCCAGCAGGAGCTCTACGTCAACATCGACGTCGATCACGGGCCTGGCTACGGCCAGACCATCTTCGTCGAGCCCGAGATGGAGGCGCCCCGGGGCCAGGCGCCGCAGCCGCGGCAGATGCCGTCGTGGTGGCGCGTCGCCACGGTTCAATGGGACCTCGATGTCAACCGCTTCTACGATTCGTTCGTCGCTCTCATGAGCAGGTGACCTGATGACCGCGATCCCGATCCGGTTCTTTGTGTGCGCCGCCGCCCTGTCGTTGGCAGCGACACCGGCTGCGGGCCAGGCGACGGCGGCCCACAAGATCATCTTCGACACCGACTTCGTCATTCCGCCGCAAGACGATTCGTTTGCCCTGATGCTCGCGCTCAAGTCGCCGGAGCTGCAGATTCTCGGCATCACCACCGTCGCCGGGAACGACAGCATGGAGCGCGCGACGGCCGACGTGCTGCGCGTGCTCGAGATCGCGAAGCGCACCGACATTCCGGTCTACCGCGGCGCCAACATGCCGCTGCTGCACGAGAAGTCCGACTTCGCCGCCAGCGTGCACGGGCGCTGGTGGTCCGACGATCCCCCGCCGGCGCCGCCCGGCGGCTTCGCGGAAAAGCCCGCGGAGCGCGAGAGCGCGATGGACTTCATCATCCGCACCGTCAACGCGAATCCCGGAGAGGTCACGATCGTCGCCATCGGGCCCCTGACCAACGTCGCGATGGCGCTGCGGCAGGAGCCCGGGTTGGCCAAGCGCATCAAGCGCCTCGTGGTGATGGGCGGCGCGTTTGCGTCGCTGCCCGACGGCGCCGGCAATGTCACACCGAACGCCGAGTTCAACATCTGGGTCGACCCCGAGGCCGCGCGTATCGCGCTGCGCGCCGGCATCCCGTCGCAGCTCACGCCGCTCAACGTCACGCGCAAGACACGCTTTTCCAAGGAGTGGTACGACAAGATCGTGGCCGCGAAGACGCCGCTCACCGAGCTCGTGCGCGAGCGAATGGCGGCGCGCTTCGAGAAGGATCCCAACGCGGGCGGACAGATGTACGATCAACTGGCGGTCGCAACGTTGATCGACCCGACGCTCGTCACATCGGCCGATCTCTTCGTCGACGTGGATGCGAACCGCGGCCCCAGCTACGGCACGACCGTCGGCGGCCGCAAGCCCTGGGGTGGCGGCGAAGGGGCACAGCAGATGAGCGTGCAGCACGACGTCGACTTCCCCCGTTTCATCAACATGTTCGTCGAGCGAGTTACCCGCAAGTAGGGCGAGGGACGCGTGAGCAGACAGCCCCGCATCGTCGTCGTCGGCAGCGCCAACGTCGATCTCACGACCTTTTCCGATCGCTTCCCCAAAGCCGGTGAAACGATCTTCGGCGACAGCTTCGACCTCGGATGGGGTGGCAAGGGCGCCAACCAGGCGGTGGCGTCGCGGCTGTGCGGCGCCGAGGTCTTCATGGTGGCGAGGGTGGGC
>JAIVJN010000387.1 GCA_020200025.1 Acidobacteriota bacterium
GTCCACGGCTGGTGCAAGCTGGGTGCTGCCGCTCGAAGAGCTCGAGCGGCTCGGGGCTTTTCTCGCCGTCGGCATGAACGGGGCGCCACTCTCCGCCGACCACGGGGCGCCGGTGCGTCTGGTCGTTCCGGGATGGTACGGGTGCAGTTGGATCAAGTGGGTCGACACCCTTCGCCTGGTCGGACCAGAGGAGCCCGCAACGGGACAGATGCGCGAGTTCGCCGCCCGCACCCATCAGGAGGGCACCCCAACGCTTGCCGTTCACTACACTGCGCCGTCGATCGACACCGCTGCCACCCCCATCAGAGTCGAGAAGCGCCGCATCAACGGTCGTCTCGAATACCGCATCGTCGGAATTGTCTGGGGCGGCGAGGCAATCACCAAGCGGCTGACCATTCGCTTCACGCTACGAGAAGCGCCCGTGTCCTTCCCGATCTGCCCCACACCGATCACCTCGCAAACCTGGTCGCTCTGGGAATACCGCTGGCGCCCGGCAGAACCTGGCGTCTACGACATCGTCCTCAAAGTCGCCGATCCGGTTGTTCGCACGCGGCGGCTCGATCTGTCCTTTTATCTGCGCCGCGTGCGGATCGACGAGGTTTGAGCGCCGCAGTCCCTTGACGACAATCGAAGACAAATGTAGCTTCTAAGCCCTGTCCGGCAGAAAGACCCTGCGGGATTGGCGCAAGCTTCGGCGGCGAAGCGTGGGGGGCGGGGTGCATGTGGGCTTCGAGAGCACACCCGCTGTTGTGCGAGTCACCTCTTCATCCTCAAAAGGGGTCCTGGTGATGGTGAGAACGCTTACGGCGGCATGGATGGTTGTAGTGGGCCTGGCCCTCCTCCCAGCGATGGTCTTCGCTCAGAGCTCTTTCACAGGCGTCGTCAAAGACTCGTCGGGCGCGGTGCTTCCCGGTGTGACGGTGGAAGCCGCGAGCGACGTGCTCATCGAGAAGGTGCGGACGGTGGTGACCGACAGCGAAGGTCAGTACCGGATCGTCGACCTACGCCCGGGAACGTACTCGCTCTCGTTTACGCTCCCTGGCTTCAACACCTTCCGGCGCGACGAATTGCAGCTTCCATCCGAGTTCACGATGACGGTCGAAGCCGAGATGCGTGTCGGCGCCGTCGAAGAGACCGTGACCGTGACCGGTGAGTCGCCCGTCGTCGACGTCACCACGGCGGTTCACACGCAAGTGCTCGATCGAGAGGCGATCGACGCCATTCCCACGGGACGCAGTATCCAGGGAATGGCACAGCTCGTCGTGGGTGTGACACTGAACCTGCCCGATACAGGTGGCGCACGCGCAATGCAGCAGACCTACATGGCCACTCATGGCATCTCGGCCGGCAACGCCATCGACCGGATCATCGACTACACATTTGCCTTGGGCGGGCCCATCAAGAAGGACAAGGTCTGGTTCTTCACGTCAGCGCGCTATTTCTCTGTGAACAACTTCATCGCCAACACGCTGTTCGACGATGGCAGCCAGGGCGTTGACGATCAGTACATCAAGAGCGCGCTGGCGCGGCTCACGTGGCAGATGTCGCCGAAGAACAAGCTGTCGGGATACTTCGACGAGATCGACAAGTATCGCGGGCACGACATGCAGAGCCTCGAGGATCCCGAGGAGGCCGCGCTGCAATGGTTCTCACCCGCGTATCACACCGCTTCGGTGAAGTGGACGTCGACGGTGAGCAATTCGTTGTTGGTCGAGGCCGGGTATTCGCGCAATCTCGAGTACTACACCAACAGCTACCAGGACGGCGTCGGGAAGCCGCGCTTCACCCAGGAGTGGCTCGCGAGCCCGTCGCGTCAGGAGATCGGCCTGGGAGGGCGAAGGACTGCGGCCACGGCCGAGAACACCCAAAGTCCCGAGCGGCACAACGTCCAGGCGTCGCTGTCGTACGTGACCGGTGCGCACAATTTCAAGTTTGGCGTTCAACAGACGTGGGGAGACTTCTGGCACACGGTCGACGCCAACGGTGATCTCACCCAGCGGTATCGCAGTACCGCCGCGACAGGCCCGTTTGCCGTGCCCGACAGCGTCACGATTCGGAACACGCCGCTCTTCTACGGCGAGCGGCTGAATCGCGATCTGGGGATCTACGCCCAGGATTCGTGGCGGCTCAACCGGCTCACCGTCAACGGCGGCATCCGCTGGGAGAACGTCAAGGCCCAAGTGCATGCGAGCGAGTCGCCCGCCGGCCGCTTCGTTCCCGCGCGGAGCACGCCCGTGATCGAGAACGTGCCGAACTGGAAAGACTGGGCGCCGCGGTTCTCCGCCGTCTACGATCTGTTCGGCAACGGCAAGACGGCCCTGAAGTATTCCATCAATCGCTACAACCAGATCCGCACGACCGGTATCGCCGCCAATTACAACCCTTTGCTGTCGCAGACGGCCACGCTGCCGTGGCGAGATATCAGCGGCGACGACATCGCACAGGGTGAGCGCAACTGCACCGGCTATCCGCGCGTCGGCTGCGAGATCGACTTTTTGGGTCTGTCGTCGAATTTCGGCATCGCGGCCCTGAACGAGTTTGGTGATTATCCGCGCACGTGGAATCTGGAGCAGGCCATCGAGGTCCAGCACGAGCTCCTCACCGGACTTTCCGTCTCGGGCGCTTTTTTCAGCGGCGGTCTGCACAACCTGACCTCGACGATCAACCAGAGCTGGTCACTTGCCGACTACGCCCCGTTTACCTTCTACAGCCCCATCACCGGCCAGCCGTTCGAAGTCTTCGCCCGAAGTGTCGAGGCGTCACAGCGCCCGACGCGCAACCTCGACACCTTCGACCCCGATCGCAAGCACAAGTATCAAGCCTTCTCGTTCGAAGGGAAGTGGCGCATGCCGTGGGGAGGACAGGTGTTCGGCGGCACCTCGATCGAGCGCGAGCGCTTCCGGTCGTGCACGGCGCCCGACGACCCAAATTACGTGAACTATACGGGTCTGGATGTGTTTGGCGCGTCGGTGGGTGGCATATTGAACTACAACACGCAGCGGTTCTGCGACGAGTTTGCGCACGACATCCCGTTTCGCAAGTCGTACAAGCTCGCTGGCACCATGCCAATCAAATGGGGCATCGACTTCAGCGTGGCGTTCCAGAGCAACGACAGCCCGGATAGCCTACGTCAGATGCAGGTCACCCGCGGCGTGAGTCGATACCCGGCCACCTGTCCAGCGCCGTGTCCGGCTGGCCAGATCATCATGCCAACAGGCGTGTTCGGGCAGTCGGCGCTGTCGATCAATCTCGAGGCGCAGCGCGCCACGTTTGTCGAACGCATCACCCAGCTCGATTTCAAGGTGTCGCGCACCTTCCGTTTCGGCCGCATGAGCGTGCTGCCCGTCTTCGAGGTGTTCAACGTCAACAACTCGGACGCGATTATCAGCTACGTGTCGACCGACGCGCTCAACACCGCATTTCTGCGCCCGAACAGCATCATGCAAGGGCGGATGTACGGGCTCGGCGCGACGGTCCGCTGGTAATCCATTGCAGATGTTCAGGCGGCAGAGTGCAGATGGATTGGCGATTGTCGATCGGCGATCGAAGATTCGATTTAGCGACGTCCCGGGTTTATTGACGTCAATGGATCCGATCCGATCATCCGGTAAATCGAGTCGAATAGCCAAGATCGAAAATCGTCAATCAATCATCGATCTGCAATCCGAAGATCTGACATTCTCAGCGCTCTTTCCTCGGTTGGCGCGCCATGTCGAGGTTGCGGCGCGCGTCGGCAAACTCAGGCCTGATCCGTAACGCTTCTTCCCACTCGGTCACCGCGTCGGCAAGACGTCCCTGCGACGCCAGGGCGATGCCCAGATTATTTCTTGCTTCGACGTAGCGCGGGTTGATGCGCACGGCGGCGTGGAACGCGTTCGCGGCCTCCGTGAAGCGATCCGCCTCGAGCCACACGACGCCGAGATCGTAGTGCGCCTCGGCGTTGTTGGGCTCGAGCTCGGCGGCGCGGCGGAGATAGCCGAGCGCCTGGTCGACGTCGCCCAATGAGGCATGCACGCTGCCGAGGTTGCGGAGCGCCAACACCGAGTTGGGCTCGAGCGCGAGCGCCATCTGAAACTCGCTGAGGGCGTCCGCACGCTGCCCCTTTTCCGCCAGCGCCTTGCCGAGATTATTGTGAACGGCCGCCGAGTCAGGCGCCTTGGCCGACGCGGCACGCAGGTGGCGCGCGGCTTCGTCAGCGCGATTCACCTCGAGGAGCGCGTTAGCCAGATTGAAGCGCAGGTCTGGATACTCTTCACGCAGACGCAGCCCTTGCTCGTAGATCTCGATGGCCCGATCCACTTGCCCCTGCGCGTCCCGTTGCCTACGACTGTAGCCACGAAGACACGGAGGTCTTGAAGGAAGGAATGTCGTCGGTTTACTTCGTGGCCTTCGCGGCCATCTTTGCTTGCGTGGGTTCCTCCCTTGCTCACTCTCCAGGCGCTCGCCAGCTTGGCCACGCCGGCGGTCGCGAACAGCAGGAGCACCGGCGCCAGGGGATAGCGGTAGCGCGCAAAGACGAAGAAGATCACCGTACTCACCGCATAGGTGAGGCCGAGCGCGTAGAGAATCCACAAGCGCCCGCGGTCGCGCCATGTGATCCACACACCGAAGACCGCGAGCGGGACGAGCACGCCGAAGTGCGCCAGTGGCTGCAGCAGGCGAACCGGCCACGAGTACTCGGCATGCGCTTCCTGGCTCTCGGTGTCGATCATCTCGGTAGCGTTGACGAGGAGCGCCGCCTTTCTCGCCGTGAGCCACAGCCATCGACCGGGCTCGGTGGTGATGAATCGCCACGCACGGTTCGTCCAATAGCTGGACACCTCTCCGGGCGTGAGCGGGCGCTCGAGCGCGCGCTCGGCGATCTCGGTCGCATCCACGCGCTCGAACTCGGGCGAGCCACGCCCGAAGCGCAGCGACATGTACGTGCCGTCGGCCTGCGGGTTGTTGCCGATGTAGAAATTCGGGCCGAACTGCGACGTCGTGAGATAAAAGCCTCCGCCCACGGCGTAGTTCCGTACTGCGACGGGCACGAGCGTGACGCTGACGCCGAGGAGAAATAGGGCGACAGCTCGCCAGCGTCGGCGGGAGCGCCGAAGTGGACCGGCGGCCGGGGCGGCCGTGGGAGCGGACAGGCCTGGAGGCTCGTGACCAACGAATGCCCAAGCGCCGACGACGCCGACGACGACCAGCGCGTTCTCGCGCGTGAGGCTGAGACAGCCGATGGCGATACCGAGCGCCACCCACGCAAGCGTCGACCAACCTGCCGCACCACCCCTTCCTCCCCCACCAGCCTCACCAGCCCTCGCGAGAAAGCCCAGGAGCGCCAGCGCGACGCAGACGAAGAACACGTCGAGCACCGATTTCTGGATGATCCCGTCGAAAAAAATCGCCGGCGCATAGAGGGCGAGGGCCATCCCGGCCGCGAGACCGAGGCGCGGCGAGAACCACCACCTCCCTGCATACGCGAGCAGCACGCACGAGAACGAGCCCACCACCACTTGGGCAAGGCGAGCGGCGCCCACCTCGGATCCGAAGATGGTGTAGACGACGCCCAAGAAATAGGGATAGAGCGGCGCCTGGTAGAACACCTCGCGACCGATCCAGTCGCCGGCCGCAATGGTTCGCGCCCACGTGTCGTAGCCACGTGCGTCGCCCATCAGCACCGAAAAATAGGGCGTGCCGCTCATCTGCCAGAGGTGGACGAGGCGGATGGTGAGCGCCACCACGAAGACCGCGAGCGCCGGCCACAGGAACGCTGAGTCGGGCAAGATCGCCGAGGGCTTCGTGTTCGGAGTTGGCTTCGAAACCTTCTGGCGGCGCTTCATCACGACAGTTCAGATCAACCTGCAGAAAGCCTGTACATTGATAGCCACGAAGCCACGAGGACCACGAAGAGAACATGAGATTTCTTACTTCGTGTTCTCCGTGTTCTCCGTGGCTAACCGTTCGGCGCACTCACTTGACGGCGGCTCGCGCTTCCGCCAGCTCGCGCAGGCCCTTGTCCGCGAGGTGCCAATTCGCCAGGAACTGCTTGTAGGCACTCCGGCTCTTCACCGGCTCGCCCGCTTTCGCCGCGGCCCGCGCCAAGCCAAGGACAGCGCGACTGCGATTGGGGGTACGCACCAGCGTGCGCTCGAACCAGGCCATCGCTTCTTTCGGGCGCCCGGCCTCGAGCAATAGCTCGCCGTAAAGCTCATCGGCCCCTTTCACCGGATAGGGTCGACCGATCGGCTTCGACATCTTGGCCTGGAGCGCCGTCGCCGCATCCATCGCCGCGAAGGCCTGCGCTGGCTGCCGCTCGGCCATGGCGACGAGCGCGTCGATCTCCTTCACCATGATCGCGGCTTGCTCGCGCAGCTCCGGATCTTGCCCGGGCGCGGCGGCCTTGGCGAAGAGATCGCGTGCGGCGACCGCACGTGCGGGCTCGCCGAGCTTGACCGCGCTCATGCCCAAGGCGAAGAGCTCGTCGATGTTGTCGAACGACCCCTGGCCTTTCATCTCGCTCCAACGCTCGCTTTCGATCACCGCGCGCGCGCGCAGTGAGCCGCGGTCGTTCCTCAGCGCCATCGGACCGGAGCCGCGACCGATGGTGCTGTCGGCATAATGATGTCGACCGACCTGCTCCTCCGGCTTCAGCGTCTTCATCGCCTCGTCCACGATGCGCAGCGCCTCGGCGGCTTTCTGGAAGCGGCCTTGCTGCGTCCATTCATAGTGCAGCCAGCTCAGACTGTGATAGTCGCGCAAGGCCGTCGACACGCCGCGCCGCGCCACCCAGGCGATCGATGCCTCCCATGATGCCTGGTCGCTGGCGGCCGCCGCATCCCACAAGCCAAGCTGCACGAAGGCATGCGCTGGCATGTGCAGCGCATGGCTGGCCGCCGGCGCGATGAGCGCGTAGGCGTGCGCAGCCGGCAGGGCCTTTGGCGCGAGCGTGCTGTGATCGTAAGCATGCAGGATGTAGTGCGGGGCGCCCGGGTGCTTCGCGTTCCGAGCGAACACGCCTTCGACAAGCGCGCCCGCCTGCTGCCGAAGCGGGAGCGAGGCGTCTCCGCGCGGCAGCATCGCCAAGAGCGCCAGGGCGTAGAATGCCTTGGCTTCGTCATCCTCGGGAAACGCCTTGACGAGCGCCGCCATGGCATCCGCATAGGCTTTGTCGCGTGCTGGCTTTGGGCCTGTGCCCCACAAGGCTTCGACCGCACGCAGATAGCCTTGTTCGCGGAGAGTCCTCGGGCGCGCCACGCGCGCCTCCACCGTCGAACCCAGCCGCCCGAGCACGGCGCGGCCTTTCTCGGCGTCCTCGTTGAACCAGAGCGGCTGGTTGAAGCTGAGCGCCTCGCCCCAATAGGCCAGTGCGAACGACGGATCGACTTTCTGCGCCGCGCGAAACGCCTCGATCGCTTCTTCGTAGCCAAAGCTGTGCAGCCACGCCACGCCGCGCAGGAAGTCGGCTTGCGCCGCTGGGGCACCGGAATTCTGAAAGGAGACAGCGCCAAGCGGCGCGCCCGATGTCTGTTTGACCTGCGCCGATGCGGCCGCGAGCGTGTGGGTAGCGATGACGAGCAGGATCAGCGCGCGCCACCAACGGGACATCTAGCGAGGGTAGCGGTTGCGGGCGCGAGGGGCAAGACTCGGCAGGTGGCAGGGGCAGTGGGCGACGGGCAGCAGGCAGGCGACGCTGAAGCCCCAAGCCGGGACAAAAGCCGAACACCTGGAGCCAGGAGCTAGAGCCCGAAGCCCTGAGAAACGACAAGCGGCAGTCGGAGGCGTGGTGCCTCGACTGCCGTCTGCCGTATCACGTATGCCGTGTGCCGACTTGGTCTTTAGAACGTGAACCGGAACATCAACTGCGTGAGTCGCTGGAAGCCCGACTGCACACGGATCTGACCGAACGTGGAGCTCCCGAGCGTGGTGATGGGCCCCACCACTTTCACCGTGCTCGTGACGTTAAGCACCTCGAGCTTGATCTGGCCGCGCATGCGAGCGCCGAAACGAATATCCTTTTGCGCCACGAAATCCCAGTTGTGGCGGTGGGGCGTACGCACGTCCGGGTCGGTGCGCGGGAACGTGCCGAGCGTAAACGGTGCAGGCGACGAATACCCAGACGCGTTGAGCCAAGTACCCTGGATGCGCTCATCCCGGGAGCCATCAGTTTCCGGG
>JAIVJN010000010.1 GCA_020200025.1 Acidobacteriota bacterium
GCCATGAGCCCCCAGGTTCGCGCCCTCACTCGTAGCCGGCGCTGTCTCACCAACAAGCTCGCCTTTCTTCAGCTCGGCTTGTCGGACCCCGTCTTCCAACGGCATTTGAACGCCCACCATCGCGCCGTGCAAAACGAGCTGCAGAAGCTGATTGCCGAGGCGGTCGGCGCCGGCGAGCTGACCGCGTGTGACACGCGCGCCGTTGCCCACGCACTCCTCGCCGTCTGGCACGGCTCCCTGCTCATTTGGGCGCTCACCAAGGCGGGCGCTGCCGAAGCGCACATCCGCGGTGACCTGGAAGCCGTCCTCGAGCCCTACCGCGTGCACAATGCCACTGCCGTTGTTCGTATGTCGCCGTCACTCTGAGGCGGCTGGCACCCGGCCGCGCACCCCCGTACCTGAGCACCCACCGCCCCTGTCGCACCCGGCCCGAAGTACCTGAGCACCTACCGCACCTGTCCCCCGCCTGCGGCACCTGCGCTCCGCACCTCTGCATCTTGCACTCGAGCACTTTGCCCTCGAACTCTGCATTGTGCACTCTGAACGCCGCACTCCTGATGGTTCTTGATACCATGGCCCGCCATGTCCTCGCCATTGAGCCGCGATGATGTCGAGCGCATCGCGAATCTTGCGCGCCTCGAGCTGACCGCAGAGGAGATCGAGCTCTTCGCCCGGCAGTTGGGCGACATGTTGGGCTACGTGGAGCAAATCCAGAGGCTCGACACGACCGCCGTCGCCCCGACGTCGCACGTACTCGTGCGTCCTGTCGATCGCGAGGATACGGTGTCGCCGACGCTGTCGCGCGAGGCGGCGCTCGCCAACGCACCCGATGCCGCGCACGAAGCCGGTCTCTTCAAAGTTCCCAGGGTTCTCGGATGACGGATGTGACGGAGTGGTCGGCCCGCACGCTCGCGCAGCGCATCGCGGGCGGCGAGCTGAGCGCCGTCGCGGTCTGCCGCGCCTATTTGGATCGGATCCGGTCGATCGATCCGGCGCTGCATGCCTTTCGCACGGTCGACGAGCGCCGCGCCCTCGACCGCGCGCGCCGTCTCGATGCCGATCGTGGACGCGGACGGCCTACCGGGCCCCTGCACGGGGTGCCAATCGCGCTCAAGGACAACCTTTCGACGCGCGGCATGCTCACGACGGCTTCATCACGCATTCTCGCCGGCTTCGTCCCGCCCTACGACGCCACCGCCGTCACGCGCCTCGACCGAGCGGGTGCGATCATCATCGGCAAGACCAACCTGGACGAGTTCGCCATGGGCTCCTCGACGGAGAACTCGGCGTTTGGGCCATCGCGCAACCCGTGGGCACTTGACCGCGCCCCCGGCGGATCGAGCGGCGGCTCCGCGGTGGCCGTTGCCGCCCAGCTCGTGCCTCTGGCGCTCGGGTCCGACACGGGAGGATCGATTCGACAGCCGGCGGCGCTGTGCGGCGTGACCGGCCTCAAACCGACCTACGGGCGCGTCTCACGCTACGGGCTGCTCGCCTTTGCCTCGTCGCTCGACCAGATCGGGCCGCTCGCCCGGTCGGCGGATGACGCCGCGCTGCTCTTTCAGGCGATTGCCGGGCCCGATCCCCACGACGCCACGACCGCCTCCGAGCCCGTGCCCGATTTCGGCGCGGCACTCACAACCGAGCTGTACTACCTCGTCGCCACCGCCGAAGCCTCGTCGAACCTCGCGCGTTACGACGGCGTGCGCTACGGCTTCCGCGCATCTGCCGGCAAGGCGGACACCCTGGCCGCGATGTACGATCGAACGCGCGACGAGGGCTTCGGCGCCGAAGTCAAGCGACGCATCATGCTCGGCACCTACGTGTTGAGCGCGGGCTACTACGATGCGTACTACCTGAAGGCGCAACGGGTCCGAACGCTCATCCGTCGGGACTACGACCGCGCCTTCGCAAGGGTGGATGTCGTGGCGATGCCGACCAGTCCGACGCCGGCGTTTCGACTGGGTGAGAAGACGAGCGATCCGCTGCAGATGTACCTGGCGGATATTTTCACCGTCAGCGCCAATCTCGCCGGCCTTCCGGCCATCAGCGTCCCCTGTGGCTTTTCCGGCGACAACCTGCCGATTGGCCTGCAGCTCACGGGCCGGCCCTTCGACGAAGGCACCCTGTTATCGGCCGCCAACGCTTACCAGCGCGAGACGACCTGGCATCGCGCCACGCCGAATCTCGCGCCGTAAATCACGCGACCGCTGGCCGCCTGCGCATCAGGGACCAGATGAGCAGTCCAAGCAACACGAAGGGGATCAAGGGCAGCAGAAGAGCGACGATGGCTGCAACGAGACCGGCGAGCAACACCCCTCCGATCATGACAACCAGCAAAGGGATAGCGATCGTGCCGAGCAAGAGGCCGACGGCACCGAGCGTGAGACCCACCGGCAGCCAGATCAGCTTGAGCACCAGCCGGAGGGGGAGCAGCACCGTCCACAGCGCGATCTTGACAAGGAACAGGAGGACACCGACGACCGCCGCCGTCGCCAGTGCGGCGCCGATGAGCAGGGTGAGCAGGACGAGCTCGATCATGATGCGCAACGCCCTCCCTGCGGCGATGGGTCCAACAGGAAGGGACGAAGCGCGACGGGGCGAAGTTCCAGCCGAGGCCGATCAGCGGTTGTCGATGACGACCTTGAACTCCGGCAGTTGCCACTCGACGAGGCCGTCTTTCACTTCTTCCATGGCGAGCCGCTCGGCTTTGGCACTCCGCGGCGCGGGCGTCTCCTCGGTAGGCACTGGCAGCCGCGGGCGAGCGCCGCGGCGAAGCTGCTTGGCGCGCAGCGCGGCCACGTCGACAAACAGGAACCGGCTCTCGATCGGCTCCGCCTTGGGGCGGTCTTCCGGGTCGCCGACCTCCTCTATCTCGAGAACATCCGCTTCAGACATAAGCGAGTAGTGTAGCTAAATTCGTCCTCGGCCGGCAACTAATGAGAGTCTCAATCCCTGCCCACGAACATCCCGATGACCCATGAGACCACGCTCGCCACGAGAGCGCCGAGGACGGCGGCGCTGAGCGAATCAATGGTAAAACCGGGCACGAGCGCGGCGGCTAGCGCGAATGCAGCGGCGTTGACGATGAGATAGAAGAGCCCGAGCGTCAGAATGGTGATCGGGAGCGTGAGGATGGCGAGAACCGGCTTCACGGTCGCGTTGACAAAGCCGAGGATCAAGGAGCCTATCGCAAGCGCTGTCCAGGACGAGACGCGCACGCCAGGCACGAGGTAGGACGTCACCCAGAGGGCGACTGCGAGGACGAGCCAGTGAATGAGAAAGCCGAACATGGACACTCCCGAGTCACCGCCAGAATATCAAAGCGACGCTGATGACCGGGCGACGTGAAGGCCTGAAGGCTCGGAGGCCTGAGGGTCGGGCGGAGGCGCTCTCTCTTCAAGCCTCCAAGCCTCCAAGCCGGAGTCGCGTGGTGACGCGGGAACGGCGCTCAGTACTACTGATGCACGGAGAGGTGGATCACAACCAGGGGACGTTGCCGATCCAGACGGAGCGGTTCTACCTGGCGCTGAAGGGGCACGGCGCGCGCGTCCGCTACGTGACTCTGCCCTACGAATCGCACCGCTACGCCTCGCGCGAGACGCTGCTGCATGTCGCGGCGGAATTCGTCACGTGGTTCGATCGCTACGTCAAGGGCGCCGGCCCGCGAGCGACGACGGCCACCGGGAAGAGGGCAATGAGGGAATGCGGGAGTGGGTGAGTGCGGGAGGGCCTGCTCCATTCCCACATTCCCACACTCCCGAATTCCTACATTTCTGAGGGTCTTACGCCGCCACTTCCACCTTGATGGTCCGGGCCTTGGCTTCTTCGCGCAGCGGCAGGCGCACCGACAGCACGCCGTCCTTGTACTCGGCGGCGATTTTGGTCACGTCGACCGCGGCGGGCAAGGTGAACGATCGGTCGAAGGAACCGTATGCGCGCTCGATGCGGTGGAAGCTCTCCTGCTTCACGTCGGCCGACACCGTGCGCTCGCCCCGAAGGGTGAGGGTCGAATTCTCGACCGAGAGCTCGATGTCCTCGCGGCGCATATCGGGCAACTCGGCCTTGAGCACCAACGCGCCATCCTGCTCGTAGATGTCCACGGGCGGCACCCACGAACCTCGGGTGCTCAGCGCATCCTCGTCGCGCCGGCTCCAGCCGTGAGCATCGTGAAACAGACGGTTCATCCGGTCCTGCAGGACCGCCAGATCGCGAAATGGGTCGAAACGCACCATAGACATTGTTAATCCTCCTCGTGAAAACCAAGATAACTCGTTCATTAGTGCTTGTCAAGCAGCAAATATGAGTCTATTATACTAAGAATCTTACCGTGCATGGCTGCGCCCCCCACGATGCCCAAAAAGCCTGATGGCCCGCCGCGACGCCCACTGGCCGGCCCTAGAGATACAATGACGCGAGAGCCTCGGCAGCTCGTCGTGCTCCTTTACTGCGATGAGAACGCTCGTCTCCACCGACGTCGGCGACCTCGGCCAAGAAGTGCGGCGGCTGTTCGAAGATCTCGCCCGGCGCCGGGGCGACCGGCGTCAAGTCGTCTCCGGGGAGTGCCTCCCCCTCCTCGACGCCTTCGAAACCGAGCGGACGATCGAGATTGTGGTCGACGTCCCTGGCGTCCCCGTCGAGGGGCTGCGCATCCTGATCAAGTCGGGTGTGCTGCTCATCGCCGGCGAGAAAGAGCGCGGCGAACCGGGTTGGCGAGGGCCGGCGAGCTTTCATCTGGTGGAGCGTGATTTCGGGCGCTTTGCCCGCGCGGTGCGCATCAATGCCGCCTTCGATGCCGCGGGCGTGCGCGCGCGGCTCCGCGACGGCGAGCTGCGCATCGTCCTGCCAAAGATCGCGGAACGCCGCGGGCGAGAGATCGTCGTTCAGATCGAGACGGGGCCGCCCACGCCGGCTCCCGCCACATGAAGATCCTCTTCATCGGCGACGTGGTCGGACGCCCCGGTCGCGCCCTGGTTCGCAAGAGCCTCAACACGCTCGTCCGTGCTCACGGCATCCATTTCGTCGTCGTCAACGCGGAAAACGCGGCGGCGGGTGCTGGCATCACGCGAGAGATCGCCACCGACCTGCTCAAAGACGGCGCGCACGTGCTGACGAGCGGCAATCACGTGTGGGACAAGCGCGAAGTCCTGACGTTCATCGATGATGAGCCGCGTTTGCTCCGCCCAGCCAATTACCCCCTCGGTGCGCCCGGCCGCGGATCGACCATCGCGCGGGCCTCGAACGGCGTCGACGTGGGTGTGATCAACATCATGGGTCGCGTATTCTTGGCCAATATCGACGACCCGTTCACGTCGGCTCTGGTCGAGATCGAGCGGCTGCGTCAGGCCGGGGCGCGCGTGATCTTCGTCGACTTTCACGCCGAAACCACCTCGGAGAAGATTGCCATGGGTTGGCACCTCGATGGCAAGGTCACGGCGCTGATTGGCACGCATACGCACGTGCAGACTGCGGACGGGCGGGTGCTGCCGGAAGGGACGGCGTATCTGACCGATGCGGGCATGACCGGCCCCCACGACGGGGTCATCGGGATGGATCGCAGTGCGGTGCTCGCCCGATTTCTCACCGGCATGCCCGCGAGGTTCGAGCCCGCCACCGGTGACGTGCGCCTGCACGGTGTGGTCATCGGCGCCGACGAGACCACGGGGCGGGCCACCTCGATCGAGACGCTGAGCCTTACCGCCGACGAGCTCGAGCGGATGTCTCACCACGTCGCTGGCGGCGAAGCGGTGGGGTCGCGACCGTGACGTCGCTCTTCGATCTTCCATTGGAGGAGCCGGAGCCCGAGCCGTCCGCTCCGCCACCTCCTCCCGTTCGCCGCGTGTGGACTGTCGCCGAGCTGACCGCCTCCGTGCGCGACACGCTCGAGACTCGATTCACCGATGTGTGGGTCGAAGGGGAGTTGTCGAACGCGCGGGTCTGGACCACAGGGCATCTCTACTTCACGTTGAAGGACGCGAACGCTCAGATCAAAGGCGTGATGTTCAAGTCGGCGCTGCGCTACCTGCGCTTCACCCCGCAAGATGGGCTCCGCGTGGTCGTGCGCGGCCGCCTCAGCGTCTACGATCCGAAGGGCGAGTATCAGATCGTCGCCGAGCACATGGAGCCACGCGGCCACGGGGCGCTGCAGCTCGCGTTCGAGCAGGTGAAGAAGACGCTCGCCGCCGAAGGCCTCTTCGACCCCGCGCGAAAGCGTCCACTCCCCTCCCTGCCGCGCCGCATCGGCGTCGTCACCTCTCTCGACGGCGCGGCGCTGCGAGACATCATCCGCGTGCTGAGGCGGCGGTATCCGAACGTGCATTTGGTGATCGCGCCGTCGAAGGTGCAGGGAGAGGATGCCGCCGGCGAGATCGTGCGCGCGCTGCGCTTTCTCGGGCGCATCCACGGCGTGGACGTGATCATTGTGGGACGCGGCGGCGGATCGCTCGAAGATCTCTGGGCCTTCAACGAGGCCAAGGTGGCACGCGCGATCGCCGCGTCGCCGGTGCCGGTCATCTCGGCCGTCGGGCACGAGACCGACTTCACGATCGCCGACTTCGTCGCCGATCTGCGCGCCCCGACCCCGTCCGCGGCGGCAGAGCTCGTGGTGCGTCGCAAGGACGAGTTCTGCGGACACATCGACCGGCTGAGCGAGCGGCTGGGCGCAACGGCGCTTGCGCGCGTGCGGCGGCTCGCGACGCGCGTCCATGTGCTCGAGGCGCGCCCCGGTTTTGCTGGCCTGCGCGGCCGCGTGGCGATGCGCGGGCGCCACGTCGCCGAGCTGAATGTGATGCTCGGCCGCGCCTGGTCGTCGTCGGTGGCCAAGCGAGGGCGGCGACACGACCTCTTGCGGCGCGCGCTCGATCAGTTCGACCCACGGCACCGGTTGGGATCGCTCCGCGCACGTCTCGTCACCGAGGACGCGCGGCTGGCGCGCGCCGTCGCGCGGCGTCGCCACGCTGCCGATTCGCGATTTCGCGCAATGGCGGCTCGGCTCGATGGGTTGAGTCCGCTGGCGGTGCTCGCCCGAGGCTATGCGGTGTGCTGGGATGCCGACCGCACCCGCATCGTGCGCGATGCCGCGACGGTCGAGACTGGGCATCAGGTTCACGTAACGCTCGAGCGCGGCGAGCTCACCTGCCGAGTCGAGCGGCAGAACGAGCAGGCTGCTGAAAAGCCCTGAGCCTGAAGTCAGAAGGCAAAAGGCCGAAGTCAGAACCGAAATATTCGCTTAGGATCTCCTTTTCTGCCTTCTGTCTTTGGACTTCTGACTTCAGGTTGCTGGGTTTTTGGCAACCTGCCTGCCGAACTGTATATGGATCCCACCATCAAAGATTTCGAAGCCGCCATCGCCGAGCTCGAGACGATCGTCAAAAAGCTCGAGGAAGGCGACATGGCCCTCGAGACATCGCTTCAGCTCTACGAGCGCGGCGTTCAGCTCTCGCGCTTCTGCCATTCGCAGCTCGAGGCTGCCGAACGCCGGATCGAGCTGCTCAACGAACGTGGTGAGCTGAGGGCGGCGCCCGCGTCGCTCAACCTGCCGGGCGACGGCGAGGATGAGCGGTGACCGATCTCGACGAGTATCTGCGTGCACGGCGCACGGAGATCGAGTCGGCGCTGGACCGCTATCTCCCGTCGCCGCCAGCGTGTCCCCCATCGGTGGCCGGGGCGATGCGGTATAGCGTGTTCGCGGGCGGCAAGCGTCTACGCCCCGTGCTCACGCTCGCCGCAGCAGAGGCGGCAGCGCGTCACGCCGAACAGTCGGTTGACGCGGCCCGGCGTCTCGCGATGCCCGCCGCGTGCGCCGTGGAGATGATCCACACCTACTCGCTCGTTCACGACGATCTGCCGGCCATGGATGACGATTCGTTGCGACGCGGGCGTCCAACGTCGCATGTCGTGCACGGTGAGGGACTGGCGATTCTCGCAGGCGATGCGCTTCAGGCCGAAGCCTTTGGCCTGCTCGCGCGAGAGCCAGACGCCAGCGAACCGGCGATGATCGTGCGCCGGTTACAGGTTCTTGGCGTGGTCGCCGGCGCGGCTGGCGCGGCGGGAATGGTTGGCGGCCAGGCACTCGACCTCGAGGCGTCGCGGCCGCCACCCGGTCGCGCGGGGACGTCGCTCGATGTCGCCGCTCTCGAAGGTATGCACGCGCGAAAGACGGGTGCGCTCATCCGCGCAGCGGCGGCGGCCGGAGCGATCGTGGCGGGTGCTGACGACGACCTCGTCGGCAGCATCGACACCTACGCGGCAGAGGCCGGGCTCGCCTTTCAAATCGTCGACGACATCCTCGACGTGGAAGGCCATTCCGACGCTCTGGGCAAGACCCCTGGCAAGGACGAGGCCGCCGGCAAACTGACGTATTCAGCGTTTTACGGTGTCGCCCGCTCTCGCGAGCTCGCGCACGCGTGCCTGGCCCGGGCCGAGGAGGCGCTGCGACGCGCTGGGCTCGGGGACTCGCGACTCGCGGACATCGCGCGCTGGATCGTCACGCGGGATCGGTGAATATGGGCGGCAGACCGCAGCGCCAATCAGTAGGCAGTAGGCGGTAGCACAACACGAAGGCCACGAAGACTTGCGCCTTGCACTCTGAAAACTCTGCACTCTGCACTCACCTTGCACTCTGCACTCTGAACTCTGCACTCATGAAGGTTCGCCTCGACACCCTGCTCGTCGACCGTGCCCTCGTCGAGTCACGCGAGAAGGCGCGTGCGCTGGTGTTGGCCGGCAAGGTGACGGTCAATGGCCGCGTCGAGTCAAAGGCCGGCGCCATGGTCGGCGACGACGCGGATGTGGTGCTGGCGTCGCCCGAGCATCCGTGGGTAGGACGGGGGGGCGTGAAGTTGGCGCATGCCCTCGAGGTCTTTCGCGTCGACCCAGCGGGACGAGTCGCCATTGACATTGGCGCGTCCACGGGGGGGTTCACCGACGTTCTTCTCGCGCGCGGGGCGACTCGGGTGATTGCTGTCGACGTCGGACGCGGACAACTGCACTGGAGGCTGCGCACCGACCCACGGGTGACCCTTCTCGAAGGCCTCAACGCGCGCGCCTTGCATCGCCGCGATCTTCCCGATCTCGGAGTCGGCGCCGCCATCGTCACCATCGACGTGTCGTTCATCTCGTTGAAGCTCATCGTGCCGGCCGTGCCCGCGCTCTTGGCGCCAGACGCCGACGTGATCGCGCTCGTGAAGCCGCAGTTCGAAGCCGGTCGTCACGACGTCGGTGCCAAGGGGCTGGTCACGGATCCTGCGATCCACACGCGGGTTCTCCACGAAGTGACGAAGGCAGCCGCTACGGTAGGATTGAGACGCGACGGACTCGTCGACTCGCCAATCACGGGCGCAGAGGGCAATCGGGAGTTTCTGATGCTCTTGAGGCCTCACGGCTACTGAAATGCGCATCGGCATCGTCACCAAACCAGGGCTTGCCGCGGCGCGTGACACGCTCGTCGAGCTCGAGGCGTGGCTCAGCGGGCGCGCCGACACGGTCTGGTCGGAAGACTGCGCGGCGTTGATGCCGCCAGGCGCGCGCACGGTGGTCAGTCGCGATGCGACGGCCGCCCACGTCGATCTCGTGCTCGTGCTCGGCGGAGACGGCACGCTGCTCGCCATGGCCAACCGCATCGGTCGGGCCGAACGGGACGTCCCCATCCTCGGCGTCAACTTCGGATCGCTTGGCTTCCTGACCGAGATTACCCGACCGGAGTTGTACGACTCGCTCGACGCCTTCCTGCAGGGTCGCGCCGAGCTCGATCGCCGCATGATGCTGGAGGCGGTGACTCGCCGGCGTGGGGTGGTCGAGAGTCGCATTCTGCTGAACGATGCCGTCTTTACGCGCACGGCGCTCTCCCGCATGATCGATCTCTCCGTCACCGTCGGCGAGCAGTTCGTCACGTCCGTGCGCGCCGATGGCCTGATCGTGGCGAGCCCGACCGGCTCGACGGCCTACAATCTCTCGGCCGGCGGCCCGATCGTGCATCCCGCCATGGCTGCCATCGTGTTGACGCCCATCGCGCCGCACATGCTGACCAATCGTCCTATCGTCATTCCCGCCGAGCGCAACGTGCGCGTGAGCCCGGCGCCGTCGAACGATGGTGCCGAAGTCTACGTGACGCTCGACGGCCAGTGGGGGTGCCCACTCGAAGATGGCGACGAAGTGGCGATCTCACAGGCCCCTCGTCCCCTCAGCCTCGTCCGCGCGGCCGAGCGAAGTTACTTCGAGGTGCTCCGCGAAAAGCTGAAATGGGGAGCTCGATAGAGTGAAGGAATGCGGGAATGCCCTCCCACATTCCCACATTCCTTCACTCCCTCATTCCTTCACTAAAACGTTGCGGTTGTGCTCTTCGAGGGTGTCGGCGAAGACGTGCGAGCCGTCGTTGCGGCTGACAAAATACAGGTGTTTCACGTCGGCCGGGCGCAGGGTGGCTTCGAGCGCGGAACGGCCGGGTGCGGCGATGGGTCCGGGCGGCAAGCCGGGATAGCGGTAGGTGTTGTACGGGGAATCGAATTGCAAGTCGTCGCGTGACAGATTGCCGTCGTAACTGCCGGCCTTCTGTAAGGCGAAGATGACCGTCGGATCGGCCTGCATCCCCATTCCCAGTTTCAGCCGGTTGCGGTAGACGGCGGCGACCAGCGGCCGCTCGTGCGGCTGTCCCGTCTCTTTTTCGACGAGGGACGCGAGCGTGACCACATCGCGCGTGGTGAGGCCCTGGTCGCGCGCCGCCGATCGCAAGGGCTCGTCGAAGGCGGCCTCGAAGTGCGCCACCATGAGCTTGACCAGATCGCTTGCCGGCGTCTGACGCGGGAGCGCATACGTTTCGGGGAAGAGATAGCCCTCGAGATCCGGCGCCCCTGGGTCGAGATTGCGGATCAGCGACGGGTCCGAGGCGGCCGCGATGAAGGCCGCCGCCGTTCCGAAACCGCGCTCCTCGAACACCTGGGCCATCTCCGCGATGGTCAGCCCCTCGCGAAGCGTCAAGAGCCGCTTGTGCACCTGGCCCGACGCGATGACCTCGATCACTTGGGTCGCGCCCAGCGGCCGATCGAAGTGATACTCCCCCGCTTGCAGCTCGCGCGCCCGGCCACTGAGCCACAGCGCGGCGCGAAACGTGAAAGCGTCTTTGACCACACCCGCTTCGATGAGGCGACGTTCGATCGTGCGCGGGCCGGCGCCGGCCGGGATCTCGACGAAGACCTCGTCGCCGCTCCACCCACGATACGGATCATCGAGGCTCGTCACGTAGAAGAGAGTCGCGGCCCCGGCCGCGCCGAGCAGGAGCACACCGAGCAGCAACCAGCGAGTCAGTCGACGCAAACGGCCCTCACGCCAGAGAATCGCCGGACGGCGCCACGACCCGTGGTCGCCCGTCGAGGTAATCCTGCAGGATCACGGCGGCGGCAGCTGCGTCCAACTTGTGTTTGCGCCGGCGCCAATCACGCTCGCGGACCGCGAGGCGCGTTTCGGCTTCGTGACTCGACAGGCGCTCGTCCTGCAGAACGATCGGCAGCGGCACGCGCGACTCGAGCATCCGGGCCAACGCTTCGACTTGCCGCGTCTGCTCGGTGGGCCGCCCATCGAGTCGTCTCGGCCATCCCATCACGACGGCCTCGAGCCCATCGTCTTCGCCCACCAATGTCTGGATGAGGGCCACCAAGAGCTCCAGCGTTTCGCTGTCTGACACGGGACGGGTGATGAGCCGCCACGGCGAGGCGAGCGTCGCGCTCACGTCACTGAGCGCGAGGCCCAGACGCTTGGCCCCATAGTCGATGCCGAGCACGCGCATTGCAGGCAGTATAGCGGGCGAGTCGCGGATTTCTCTGGCGCAGGCGGACGTGGGGAAGGCCCCTCAGCAGGCGCACGCATCATCGTGGCCCTACGGGCGCAGTCACTGAAGAGGCAGCAGGCCGCGAAGGTAATACGCCACCGTCGCCGCCCCGGCGACGAAGATGATCATGCGCAGCACGGCGGCGCGCATGCCCAATGTTCGCTGGGTGATGCTCTGGACCGGCTGCCAAGCGAGGAAGAAGACGAAGTAGCTGGCCGCGACGCCCAGCGGGATCCCGAGGCGAGGGATCAATACGAGCGGCAAGAGCGCCAGGATGAAGATGCCGCCGATCCAGACGCCGGTCGTGAGCCACAAGAATTCGGCCCTCGACAGGTGAATGGGCCGGCTCTGGTCGGCCGGCGTGTGGGTCGTCTCCGCCATGACCGACAGTGTATCCGCGCGGTGATGTCACGCCTCCGCGACACGTCGGGTCAACCGGCCGGAGCGGCTACTGGATTTCTCCACGGCTTTCCGATCATGATGGTCAACGCACCCTCGCTCCCCTCGGAGCGGATGCTCGAGATAGTTACAGCGAATACGTGGATGGTGGTTCACCGCGACCATGTGCTGACGGACCTTGTCGCCGCGACGCTCGTGGCCGTGGTCGCGACGGGAGCCTCCCTCGTGCTCGCGCAAGCGCCGCAGACGGACGAGCGAACCGAGCTGGCGCGCCGCGCAGCCGAACGCATCCGCGCGCTGCAGCAGGAAGCCGATGGCCTCGCCTCGCGGGCTCGAACCGTTTTGGGCGAGCTGCGAAAGCTCGAGATCGACCGACAGATTCAGGCCGAGCAGGTCGCCGGCGTCGAGCTGGAGCTGGCGACCGTCACCGCGGCGCTCGACGCCACGACCGCTCGCGTCGCGGCGCTCGAGGCGCAGCGTGTTTCCGGCACCCCCGGCCTGGAGAACCGGCTGGTTGCCATCTACAAACGTGGACGCGGTGGCTACGCACGGCTGTTGTTCGAAGCCGCCGATGTGAAGGGCTTCGCCAGGGTGAGCCGCGGCGTGGCGGCCGTGGCACGGATCGACACGCTGCGCATCGATGCGCACCGCCGAACGGTTCGTGCCGAGCGCGAGGCGCTCGCCGAGCTCGAGCGGCGACGCGCGGCAGTCTCGAAGACGCAGGCTCAAGCCGTCGAGGCCCGCTCGGCCCTCGACCAAGCGATGACGTCGCGTAATCGCCTCATCGACGAGCTCGACCGGCGCCGCGATCTTGCGGCGCAATACGTCGGCGAGCTCGAGGCCGCGCAGACCGAGATGGCGCGCACCGTGGCGACCCTCGGAGCTGAGCGACACGCGCCCGCGCTGCCGCTGACGCCGTTTCGTGGTGACCTCGCCTGGCCAATCAAGGGCGAGCTGGTGTCGCGCTTCGGGCCCACCGCGGCAGGCCGTTCCGGCGCCCCCATCGTCAGAAATGGCATCGAAGTTTCGGCATCAGCCGGTGCCGAGGCTCGAGCGATCCATGAGGGGACGGTCGGCTTCGCGGCGCCTTTTCCTGGCTTCGCGACGCTCGTCATCGTCGATCACGGCAGTGGGGCATACTCGCTCTATGGTCATCTCGCGAGCGCGCGCGTGTCTCCCGGGTTGCGCGTCCGGCGCGGCGAGGTCGTGGGGGAAGTCGGTACGACACCGCGTGGGGTGCCCGCGCTCTACTTCGAGCTGCGCATCGACGGCCGGCCAGTGGATCCCCTACAATGGTTGAGGAGCGCACCATGAAGTCTCGTGGCCGGCTTTTCGTGCTTGCGGTCTCGATCCCCATCATTGCCTTCGCCGTCATCGGCGGGTTCATGGGGAACGCGATGGCGGCCAAGCAGGATAGCTATCAATATCTGCGCATCTTCGAGGATGTGGTCACGCGCATTCTCAACGACTACGTGGAAGAGCCGAAGATCGACGACGTGATGGCCGGCGCCATGCACGGGTTGGCCGATGGCCTCGACCCTGACAGCGCCTACCTCACGGCGCAGCAGACCAAGTCACACGAACAGAACGAGTCGGCCGGCGGTGGCCAGACGGGCATTGAGCTGACGCGCCAGTACTATCTGCGGGTCATTGCCGCCCGCGACGGCTCCCCTGCCGCGAAAGCTGGGCTGCAGCCCGGCGACTACATTCGCGCCATCGATGGTCAATCCACGCGCGATACGACGGTCTTCCAGGGCATGCGGCTGCTGCGCGGCAAGCCGGGCACGACGGTGCGTCTGACGGTGCTGCGTGGCAACGCCGTCGAGCCTCACGACGTGCAGATCGTTCGCGAGGCGCTTTCCGCCGCGCCGGTGCGCGGGCGTATGGTCGCGACCGATACCGGCTATCTGCGCATCGCGGAATTTTCGAAGACCACGTCCGACGAGCTCCGGTCCGAAGCGGCGGCGCTCAGGAAGAGCGGCGCGACGCGGTTCATCGTGGATCTGCGGGGCACCGCCTTCGGCGATATCGACGCGGGGCTGGGTGCCGCTCGCCTCTTCGTGCCGAGCGGCACGTTGGCTTTTCGTCAGGAGCGTGGAAAAGAGCGTGAGCCGGTGGCGGCCGCGTCTGGAGACGGCGCCTTGAACATGCCGGTGGCTGTGCTGACCGATTTGGGCACCTCTGGCGCCGCCGAGATCTTTGCGGCGGCGCTGAAGGACAACAAGCGGGGATCGCTCATCGGCGAGCGCACGCTGGGACGCGCCGGCCAGCAGAAGCTGGTGCGATTGCCCGACGGCAGCAGCCTACTCCTCACGCACCTCACATATCTCACGCCCGGTGGCGCACCAATCCACGAGAAGGGCGTTACACCCGATGTCGCCGTGGAGCAGCCCGACGTCGAGTTCGGCGACGCGTTGCCGACCCCGGACAAGACCCTCGAGAAGGCGCTCGAACATCTCACCTCACTGGCGAAAGCCGCCTAACGCTCGTCGCCGCCTCGCCGTACCATCGCGCTCTTCTTCCACGCGTGTCGTGACGGAACGACAGGAGTGGCTTGTCATCGAGCCCGGAGAAGGCCGAAAAATCGCGCGTTTCCGCTTGACACCCCTGGAGGCGTCGCGTATAACGCGGTTGCGGTTGCGTCGCATTGCGCGTACGGTCGGTCGCGGCACACTCACACACACACTGGAACCGCCTCGCGTGCGGCAGGAGGTTTGTGCATGAATAAGCAAGAGCTCATCACGAAGATCGCAAAGGACACCGGCGCCACCAAGAGCCTGGCGGCGCAGTCGGTCGATTCGCTCATCCAGGGCATCACCAAGGCGTTGAAGAAGGGGGACTCGGTCACGTTCGTCGGCTTCGGCACGTTCAAGACGTCTCAACGTAAGGCGCGCACGGCGCGCAACCCGCAGACAGGCGCCGCCATCAAGATTCCCAAGCGCAAGGCCGTGCGCTTCGTCGCCGGCAAAGCCTTGAAGAGTGCCGTCAACTAGGTATCAGCATCTTGCCCTGGCACGCCCGGTCCGTTATCGGGACCGGGCGTTGATGTGTACGGCAAAACGAAACCGGGTTTCGTTTCCACGAGACGGCCACCAGAAACGAAACCCGGTTTCGTTTTGATATAATCCGGCAGGAATTTAGGCGCGTAGCTCAGTTGGTTAGAGCGCCTGCTTGACACGCAGGAGGTCCGCGGTTCGAGTCCGCGCGTGCCTACCATTCGACTCGGTCGCTTCGCGACCTCGCTCATGGCGCAGCCTCGTCAGGAGCGACCGAGTCGAATGCCCTGAGTCCCTCGACGCCGCTCGGGACGTCCTGAGCCAGCCGAAGGAAGCGAGCGGAGCGAGTCGAAGGGCTCCAACCCCTCCAGCAACACCCTCCACACGAGCCCGGTTTCGTTTCACTGCCCATGATCGAACTCGACGGCGTCCCGAACGCCGCAACGCAACCATCCGTCACTATCACCCTTCCCGACGGCGCGAGCCGCCAGGTGCCGGTCGGCGCGCCCGTGTCGGCTGTCGCGGCCGATATCTCTCCGCGCCTCGCCGAGGCGGCGCTGGCCGCGTCCGTCGACGACCGTCTGGTCGATCTGACGTTCCCCCTCACACGAGACGCCAGGGTGCGGATCGTGACCAGTAAGAGCCCTGAGGCGTTGGAACTGTACCGCCACTCCACCGCCCACCTGATGGCGGCGGCCGTGACGTCCCTTTTTCCCAACGCGCAGTGCGGCATCGGCCCGGCCATCGACGAAGGCTTCTTCTACGACTTCGTGGTCGATCGTCCCTTCGTGCCCGAAGACCTCGAGCGCATCGAGGCGAGGATGCGCGAGCTCGCCAGCCAGGGTCTCCCTTACGAGCGTCAGATGTGGCCCCGCGACGAGGCGCTCGCCTTTTTTACCGAGCGTGGCGAGCCGCTCAAAGTGCAGCTGATCGAAGAGAAGACCGACGGACAGACAGAGGTGTCCTGCTACGTCATCAAGGATCGGGACACCTTCGTTGACTTTTGTGTTGGGCCGCACGTGCCTTCCACCGATCGCCTCGAAGCCTTCAAGCTGCTCCACACCTCGAACGCCTATTGGAAGGGCGACGCGAAGAATCAGCCGATGCAGCGCATCTACGGCACGGCATTCTTCTCGCAGAAGGAGCTCGATGTCTATCTGAAGCGTCTCGAGGAAGCGAAGAAGCGCGACCACCGCAAGGTCGGCAAAGAGCTGGGCCTCTTCACATTCCATCACTGGGCGCCGGGCGCCACGTTGTGGTTGGCCAAGGGCACCATCCTCTACAACACGCTCGCCGACTACATGCGGGGGGTCCTCTTCCCCGCCGGCTACGTCGAAGTGAAAGCGCCCATCGTCTTCAACAAGGCGCTCTGGGAAGTCTCCGGCCATTGGGACTACTACCAGGACAACATGTTCCTGGTGAAGTCGGCCGACGGCGAGGAGATGGGCTTGAAGCCCATGAACTGCCCAGGGCACTACCTGATCTACCAGAGCGAGCTGCGCAGCTATAAGGACCTGCCGTTGCGGCTCCACGAGCAGACGCCCCTGCACCGCAATGAGGCGTCAGGCGTCCTGGCCGGTCTCACCCGCGTCCGGCAGTTCTCGCAAGACGATGGGCACTGCTTCGTGACGGAAGAGCAGATTGCGTCAGAGGTCGAGGCGCTTCTACGGTTGATCCGGCGGGTCTACGCGGACTTCGGTCTGCCGTACACGGCGAAGCTCGCGACGCGCCCGGAGAAGTTCCTCGGGAACGTGGCGACCTGGGATCATGCCGAGGCCGCGCTGAAGCAGGCGCTCGAAGCCGCGGGACAGGAGTACACGCTCAACGAGGGGGACGGGGCCTTTTACGGTCCGAAGATCGACTTCGACATCACGGACGCGCTCGGGCGGACATGGCAGTGCGGCACGATTCAGCTCGATTACATGATGCCGCAGCGCTTCGAGCTGACGTACATCGGCGCCGACAACGCCGAACATCGTCCGGTCGTCATCCACCGCGCGATTTTTGGGAGCATCGAACGCTTCATTGCGATCCTCATCGAGCACTTCGCCGGCGCCTTCCCGTTGTGGCTGGCGCCGGTGCAGGCCACCGTCTTGCCGATCGCGGACCGCCACGCCGACTATGCCCACGCCGTGCATTCCCGGTTGGTCGAGACGGGCCTGCGCGCGGGGCTCGACCTGCGGCAGGAAAAGGTCAACCTGAAGATCCGGGAGGCTCAGCTGCAAAAGGTGCCGTATATGCTTGTGCTCGGCGACCGCGAGGCGGCCGACGGGACCGTGGCGGTGAGAAGCCGCTCCCGCGGGGACTTGGGCGCTCGTTCTCTCGACCAATTTCTCGCTGACGCCCTTGCCGAGGTAGACCAAAAGACGCTAAGCTAATCGTTTCGCCACGAGCATCTGCGCCGAGACGTCATGGCGAGACGGCAGGCGAATACCGTTACAGAGCGACGTAACCGAACATCCGGAGGCCAGCTATCGCATTCGATCGTTCTCGTCCCATGCGTCGTGACGACCGGCTTCGTATCAACGAGCGGATCCGGGTTCGCGAAATCCGCGTGATTGACGACACCGGACAACAGCTCGGCATCATGCCCCCCCCGCAGGCTCTCGCCATCGCTCGACAGAAAGGGCTCGATCTCGTCGAGATCTCGCCCACCGCGGTGCCGCCGGTCTGCCGGATCATGGACTACGGGAAGTACCAGTACCAGGAACAAAAGCGGACGCGCGAAGCCAAGCGGCACCAGAAGGTGATCGAGGTCAAGGAGATCAAGTTTCGGCCCAAGGTGGACGAGCACGACTATCAGTTCAAGAAGAACCACATCGTGCGCTTCATCGAGGACGGCGACAAGGTCAAGGCGACCATCTTCTTCCGCGGACGTGAGATGGCACACCCCGAGATCGGACACAAGATTCTGCAGCGGCTCATCGCCGATCTCACCGACGTCGCCACGCCAGAGACGATGCCGCGGATGGAGGGCAATCAAATGCACACCATCCTGACGCAGAAGAAGGGCGCGCCCAAGGTGGCAGCGCCCCGGCCAGCGCCGGTGGCCGTGGCAGCCGGCGCCAAGCCAGAGCAGGTGGAAGGGTAAGCTCGCGACGAGCGAACGGCGATCATGAAGCAGAAGTTGAAGACTCACAAAGGCGCGGCGAAGCGGTTCAAGATCACCGGGACCGGCAAGGTCCTTCGCGCGGCTGCCTTCAAACGCCACATCCTGACCAGCAAGACGACCAAGAGCAAGCGCCACAAGAAGGCGAATATGCCCGTCAGCGCGGCAGATGCCGACAAAGTGCGACGCATGTTGCCGTACGAATAGGCATGGAGGCCTGAAGGCGTACAGGCTTGGAGGAACCGTAACCCGGTGCGCCTCCAGGTCCTCGAGCCTCCAGCCGTTCTCGCGAGGCCGACGTCACGTCCGGCCCAACAAAAAAAGCGGCACAGCGACCGGCAGCAGCGATCAGGGCTGTTCCGCTGCCGGCTCAACGCCGCGGCCCGTCCTTCTGGAGGGGCGTCAAGTGCAGATGTCTGACCCCTGATCGCTGATGGAGTGTCATGCCTCGCGTCAAACGTGGCGTCGTCCGCCGCCAGAAGCGGAAGAAGCTCGAAAAGCTCACCAAGGGCTACTTCCTCAACAAGAGCAAGCTCTACAAGTTCATGAAAGAGGCGTCCGAAAAGGCGGGCGTCTACGCATACGTTGGCCGCAAGCGGAAGAAGCGCGACTATCGCAGGCTCTGGATCGTCCGCATCAACGCTGCCACCCGCGAGCACGGCATCTCCTACAGTGTGTTCATGCGCGGACTGAAGGTGGCCGGGGTGGAGCTCGATCGCAAGAGTCTCGCCGAGCTGGCCGCACGCGAGCCGGCGGCCTTTGCCGCGCTGGTGGAAACATCGAAGGCGGCGATCCCTCAAGGCAACCAGGTTGACTCTTGATCAGCTAGTCAACCAGGTTGATTAAAGGCCTCGGGATCGTTCCCGAGGCCTTTTTTCGTATCATCTCCACGCCCATGCCATCGCTCGAAGAGCTGCGCGCCGAGCTCCACAAATTCGCGGCGCTATTCGACCACGACCTCACGCAGATCGGCGACGTGAGCGACCGGAACGTCCCCGGCCTGCTCCTGTCGCTCCGAAACACCTACGCGCGCCGAAACGGCGGCGTCGTCGCCGAGCTGATGCGGCGGCTGCCGGAGCTCGCCTCGGACGATCGCAAAGCCTTCGGCAAGGATGTCAATCAGTTCAAGGCGCGCATCGAGGCCGCTCTGGCAGAACGTGAAGCGGCCCTGGCCGCGGCGCGACGACCTGTGGGCGGCGTCGACATCACGCTGCCGGGGCGACAGCCGGTGCTCGGCTTTCGTCATCCGCTCGGCCTGGTACGAGAGCGCGTGCAAGACATTTTCTCGCGTCTCGGCTACCAGATCCTCGAGGGTCCGGAGATCGAGGACGACTACCACAACTTCGAGGCGCTCAACATGCCGGCGGATCATCCCGCGCGCGACATGCAGGATACGCTCTACCTCGAGAGGCCGCTTTCACCGGCCCTCACGGAAACCCCCGCTCGGGGGCGAGGGCCCCGCACAGCGCAGCCGCTGACCCTCCTCCGCACCCACACGTCGGCGATGCAGATCCGGTATATGGAGCGGCACGATCCGCCGGTTCGTCTAGTGGCGATCGGACCTGTCTACCGGCGCGACAACTTGGATCTGACGCACACGCCGATGTTCCACCAGGTCGAGGGTCTGGTCGTCGGGCGAGGCATCACATTGGCCGATCTCAAGGGCACGCTGACGGCGATGGCCCAACAGTTCTTCGGACCGGACACGCCGGTGCGCATGCGGCCTAGCTTTTTTCCCTACACGGAGCCGAGCGCAGAGCTCGACATCGGTTGTTTCAAGTGCAAAGGGAACGGCTGCTCGATGTGCAAGCACACCGGCTGGATGGAGATTTTGGGAAGTGGCATGGTGCATCCCGTCGTCTTCGAGTACGTCGGCTACGACCCGGACGAGGTGACCGGCTTTGCCTTCGGCATGGGCATCGAGCGCGTGGCCCTGCTGATGTGGGGCGTGGAGGATATCCGCCTCTTCTACGAGAACGACCTTCGCTTCCTGGAGCAGTTCGGCCTGTGAAAGTTCTGTTGTCGTGGATCCGCGACTTCGTGGACGTGCCGGGCACGCCCGAAGAGGTTGGTCGCCGCATGTCGCTGCGCGGGCTCGCGCTCGAAGGGCTGGAACCGGCGCCGCCGGGCAGCGGCCTGCCGCCCGGGCGCATCGACGAGAGGGCCGATGCGGTCATGGACTTCGACGTGACCGCCAATCGACCTGATTGCTTGTCGGTGCTGGGCATCGCTCGGGAAGTGGCCTGTGCATTCGACCTCCCTCTCACCGTGCCCGGACCGGGCGCGAGCGGCTGGCTCACCACGCCGGATCTCGCGGCATCGGACGGGAAGGCGCTTCCGGTCACGATAGAGGAGCCCGACCTCTGTGCGCGCTATTCGGCTGCCGTGGCGAGCGTCACCGTCGGCCCCTCCCCAGCGTGGATGCAAACGCGGCTGCATGCGCTCGGGGTCCGCCCGATCAACAACATCGTCGACATCACCAATTACGTGCTGCTCGAGCTCGGCCAGCCGATGCACGCCTTCGATTTCGTCCGGCTTGCCGGGCCGGCGATTGTCATTCGGCGGGCGCGCGGCGGCGAATCGGTGAAGACGCTCGACGGCAAGGTCAGGGCACTCGCCAGCGACATGCTCGCCATTGCGGATGCCGAGCGCGTCGCGGCCATTGGCGGAGTCATGGGTGGGGCCGAATCGGAGGTCACGGCTGCAACCACGACGATCGTGCTCGAGGCGGCGTGGTTCAATCCCGTGTCGGTTCGCGCCACCAGCAGGCGTCTGGCGCTTCGAACCGAAGCCTCCTATCGGTTCGAGCGGGGAGCCGACGTGACGGCGACCATTCGGGCGCTGGCGCGTGCCTGCGCGCTCATCGAGCTCATCGGAGCCGGCGCGCGGCACCGCACTGTCGTCGACGCCTATCCACGCCCCTACCAGCCCGCGACGCTCTCACTCTCGCGCGCGCAGATCCAGGCTCTCCTTGGCATGGATGTTCCTTCGACGGACGTCGAGCGCATCCTGCGCGCGCTCGGATTCGGCATTCGGGTGCTCGGCGGCTGGCATGCGGCTGCGCCCGAGGTGCCGCTGCCGGTGGGCGTGCTGGGCGACAATTGGCGCGTGGAAGTGCCGGCGTGGCGCCTCGACATCCGGAGACCGGTCGACCTGATCGAAGAGGTGGGCCGCCATCATGGCTTCGAGCATCTTCCCAGCACGTTTCCCGGTGTCGAACAGGCACCGCCGCCTTCGGACCCTCGAGTGGAGCGCGATGCGCGGGTTCGCCGGGCACTCTTGGGGATGGGCTTCTCCGAGGCGATCAGCTTCTCATTCGTCGAGCGCGCCGCTGCGTCGCCGTTCATCGATCGCGAGCCGGCGCTCGAGCTCGCGAACCCCCTATCGGAAAAGTTCACGACCATGAGGCCGAGCTTGATCCCGGGCCTCGTTGACGCGGTCAGTCACAATCGGCGTCACGCGCGGCGCGATATCCGCCTGTTCGAGGTTGGCACGCGCTTCACCCCGCGGGGCGAAGAGCGCGCGGCCGCGGTGGCCTGGACGGGGCTGGCCACCGCCGATCATTGGAGCGGCGGCCGTCGTGATGTCGACTTCTTCGATCTCAAGGGCGTCGTCGAACAATTGTGCGCCGTGATGCGAGCGACCGCGAGCTTCGCGCCGGTGGAGGCCGACTACCTCGTCGAAGGCCGCGCGGCAGAGGTCTGGATGAACGGCGAGCGCGTCGGTGTCCTCGGTTTGCTCGATCCGATTGTGGCCGAGGCGCGCGACGTCCCGCCCGGCGATCTCATCTATGTCGGGGAGGTGAACCTCGATGCGCTCGGGGTCGACGCAGTCCACGGGGTGAAGGCGGCCGAATCATTGCCTCGCCATCCCTCGGTGGTACGGGACATTTCGATTCTTGTCGATGACACCTTGTCTGCAGACACCGTTCGTGGCACGATCCGAGCCGCCGCTCCTCTCACGCTCATGTCCATCCGCGAGTTCGATCGGTACCAGGGCCAGGGAGTGCCGGACGGCAAGGTCAGCCTCTCGTTGCGGCTCGTATTCCAGGCGCTCGACCGTACGTTGACCGACGACGAGGTGCGGGAAGCGATGCACGCCGTGGCTGCGGCTCTGACCAAGGATCTGGGGGCAGTGCAGCGATAGCAGCCCGCGGTGAAAGTCCCGGGCGAGCACCGAGACCGGTGAGACGCCCCGGCACCCCAGCACGGCTGCCGCGCTGGGGACCCCGCCGCGCGGGCAAGGCGCGACGACTGAGAGTATCGGGCCATATTTGAAGAAGGAGCAACGCAGCCAGCGGGGATGGATCACCGGTCGAATGCCGGCGGGACCTTCACCACGGGCTGCTAGAGGCGCGTGAGGGTTCTCGGGCCGCTATGAAGGGCGGCCCGCACGTACGTAGCAGCCGGCCGCCGGGGTCCCCGCCGCGCATGCCTGCATGGTGGATGGCTTTGGGCCCGGCCGATCATCGCAGAAAGGTTCTCCGCTCGTGGCAACCACCAAGACAACAACATCCGCTGCGATCGAGCCGATCGATCGGCTCGAAGAGAAGATCAAGGTGCTGGTCAACATGATTGGCCGGTTGAAGGGCGAGCAGGCTCGCGCCGCCGAAGACAGCGCGCGGCTCACGCGCGAGGTCGAGGCGCTGCGATCGCGGCTGGAAGATGCCGAGGGCGCCAGCGCCGAGGTGTCGGCCTTGCGCGACGAGCGCGATCAGATTCGAGCCCGTGTCAGTGACATGCTGCAACAGTTGGATGCGTTGAACCTGTGACGGAGAGCAACCAACCGGGTTGACTTCCAGTCGCTGCAAAGTCAACCCGGTTGGATATCATATGGAGCCCCGTATCATCCACGTTGAAGTCGACGGACAGCGGTACCCGGTGCGGACATCGCTCGATCCGAAATATGTCCAGGATCTGGCCGCGTACGTCGATCGGAAGATGCGGCTCGCCTCCGAGTCATCGCCCTCGAGCGACACGGTGGGGATGGCGGTCCTCACGGCGCTCAACATCGCCGACGAGCTGTTTCGCGCCCGTACCGAGCAAAGCGTCACGGATGGAACGTTCCAACAGCGTGCCGAGGCCCTCGAGCGCATCGTCGACGAAGCGCTCATGTTGGCTGGCGACTAGATGAAGCGGGCAGGGGCTTTCACCAAAACTTCGCTGCGAGACACGCGCCTCGAGCTACCGAGCGCAGAAACGCGGCGTTCAACGCTTCGAAGCTTGACCAATTGGATTTCGCAGCCTAAAATCGGGAAGTCCTGCTTTGCTCGTGATGGTTTTTCGGAGGCTTGTCTGAGCCAACGTTAAATCCCAAGCGAGTTGCGACAGCCGCGTGGTGTGCATGCCTCCGAGGCGAGGAAGCCTAAAGCGCGGCTTTTACAGCGGCTCCACCTGCTGATGCAGGTTCAGCAATCCTCCCCACACGGCAAAGCGGGTCTCTCTTCGATTCGGCCGCATCCGCCCACATGCGGCCCGAGGGCTCTCCAGGGCTCTCGCGTGTTCGGACGCGCGTTCGTTTGCCAGACCGACGTCGTATGCCGCGGTCGCGGTGATCATCACCGACGACCCAGGCTCGAAACGTGACGGTAGCGAAGCTCGGCGAGCACGCGCTGCTCGCGCGAATCCGCTCCAAGTTGCCCAGGTCCCGGTCCGACGTCCTCATTGACATTGGGGACGACGCCGCCATTGTCGACGTCGCCCGGAACGAGCAGACGGTGCTGACGACCGATGCGCTGGTGGAGGATGTGCATTTCTGTCGGCAGTGGTCGAGCCCGGGAGACATCGGTCACAAAGCGCTCGCCGTCAACTTGAGCGACCTGGCCGCCATGGGGGCGACGCCCCGCTGGGTGTTGCTGTCATTGGTGCTTCCAGGGCAGTGTGCGGTCGAGGACGTCGAGGAACTGGTCGCATCGCTGGGCGCCCTCGCGCAGGCGCACGGTCTCTCGGTGGTCGGCGGCAACCTCGCACGAACCGACGGCCCCATGGTCGTCGATGTGACGGCGATCGGCACCGTGCGACCGCGACGCGCGTTGAGCCGAAGTGGGGGCAGACCGGGAGACGACCTCTACGTGAGCGGCACGATCGGCGCGGCAGCGGCCGGTGTCGAGATGCTCCGCGAGCGAGCCCCTGCCGATGACGCTGACCTCGCGTGTCTCAGTCGGCATCGCCGGCCCGAGCCGCGGGTGGCGCTCGGCCTCGCGATGGGCCGGGCGCGTGCGGTGCGTGCCGCGATGGACCTGAGCGACGGACTCGCCGACGCCGTGCGGCAGGTCGCGAGCGCCAGCGCATGCGGAGCGATTGTGGAAGCGTCGGCGCTGCCCATCGACCCGGGCGCCGCGCGATGGTGGCAGCAACGAGGCCGTGATGCCGTACTCTCGGCGGTGGCCGGCGGCGACGACTACGAACTGCTCCTTGCCGCCCCGCCGGCGTGGCGCGGCCGCTTGCGGGCGGCCCGGCGA
>JAIVJN010000388.1 GCA_020200025.1 Acidobacteriota bacterium
CGGGATCGAGCCATCGCGGTTCAGGCGCACGATCTTGCCGAGCAGACCGTCCATCCGCTGGGATTGCATCCGACCCTCGGTAATCGATCGATCACCCTGCGTGATGAAGAGCGCGCCATCGCGGCCAAAAACGAGTCGGCTGCCAAAATGCAGTGGCGAGCTCAACGACGGCATCTGATGGTAGATGACCTGCACGTTCTCGACTCGCGGTGCCGAACCATCGACGAGCTTCCCTCGGGCGACGGCTGTGTTGTTGACGCCACCCTCCTGCGGCTCGGCATAGCTCCAGTAGATCAACCCGTTTGACTCGAAGCTGGGGTCGAGCGCCACGTCGAGGAGACCGCCCTGGCTGCGCGCGTCCACTGGCGGCAGGCCCGCGACGGGCTCGGACACCACCCCGTCCACGGCAACCACCCTCAACCGACCCGGACGCTCGGTGACCAGCATCTTTCCGCCGGGAAGGAACGCCACCGCCCAGGGATTTTGCAGGCCTTCGGCGATGGTGACGATGTCGAAGGCGGCGTTCGCTTGGTGGAGGGGCGCCCGCGTCTGACCCTCGAACGCGGGCTTCTGGCCGACCCCGTTTGGCGGACGCGTCTCAACGCCGGCCGCCTGGCGGGCCGCACTCGTCTCGACCGCAAGTGCCTTCTCCGGTGATGGTCTGCCGCAGGCGGCCAGCGCCAGCATGGTGACGATGATGACGGTTCTCACGAGCCTTCTCCTTTGCCGAGAGCGAACGCGTTCTCTATGTTGTCAAACATCGCGCGTTTCTGGCAGTCCTTTAGGAGGGCGCACCTGTACGGCGCGCCAAAAGCGGGCCGTGAATGCCCCACCTTACGTACCCGTCTCGAGTGAGCTACATCTACCCACCGTCACCTATCGATTGCCTTCTTCACCCTGCCGTGATGTTCTATAAGCAACCGAACGAGCTGCCCACCGGCGGCGCATCCGAGCGAAAAGAGGATTCGATGACGTTACGCGGCACGCGGGTGGCGGTATTCGTGATGAGCGCGCTCGTGGTGGCGCCGGCTGTGATCGCCGCGCAACCTGATGGACACGATCCGGGCCCGTTGCCGAAGTCTGTCAGCGAGCCGATCTCCCTCTACAAGGTCGGCCTCGGACCGTTCTCCCGAAAGATTTCTTCCGCGAACAGCGAGGCCCAGGCCTTTTTCGATCAAGGCTTTCAGATGATGTACGCGTTCGCGAAGCTGGACGCGGTTCGCTCGTTTCGCGAAGCGTGGAAACGCGATCCGGCGTGCGCGATCTGTTATTGGGGCGAAGGCTGGGCGTGGGGCTCCTATCTCAACGGCCCGATGTCGGCCGAGCAGGCGCCCTTCGCCTATGCCGCCACGCAGAAGGCCCTTTCGCTGAAAGACAAGGCGACGCCCATCGAGCGCGCATTCATCGAGGCCTTGGCCGTTCGCTATGTGAAGGACTTCGATGCGACGACGCGTATCGAGCAGGACAAGGCCTATGCCGAGGCCATGCGCCGCGTGTACGAAGCGCACCCGGCCGACCTGGATGCGGGAACGCTCTACGCCGACGCGCTCTTTCTACTCGAGCCGCGACGAGGAACGCGCGATGTTCATGCGCCCAATGTCATGCGCCTTCACGCCGTTCTCGAGAGCGTGCTGGCTCGCGACGATCGGCATCCCGGCGCCTGTCACCTCTACGTGCACGCTACCGAATCGACGATCAAGCCCGAGAAGGCCGAAGCCTGCGCGGAGTACCTGGGCAAGACGATTCCGGGCGCCAGCCACATCAACCACATGCCGTCCCACACCTTCAACGAGGTGGGACGCTGGGGCGACTCCGTTCGCGCCAACCTCGAGGCGTGGCACTCGGATCTCAAGGCCGACGCCGGCGAGGGCTTCGCCATCTATCCCGATCACAACCTGCACATGCTGCTCTACGCGGCGTCGATGGACGGGCAGGGGGCCATTGCCATGCAGGCCGGGAAGGACTACGCCAAGCGGACCAACGACACGATGTATCACGTCTTGACGCTGGTGCGATTCGGGCGCTTCGACGAGGTACGCGAGATCACCACGCGACCCGAGCGCGACGTGCCGGCCGCCGCCTGGGACTTCGCTCAAGGCTACGCACACCTTCGCAAGGGCGAGGCAGATTTCGCGAAGGCGTATCTCGGGCGCATACAGAAGACCGCGGAGAGCTCGAACGCCGAGTTCCGCAACCATCCCGCCAAGCGGCTCGTCGGCGTGCTCGCTGGCATTCTCGCGGGCGAGATCGCGCGCCAGGCCTCCGATTTGCCGGCCGCCATCGCCGCCTTCGAGCGAGCCGTGGTGCTGGACGATGAGCTCGAGTACGATGAGCCAGAGCCGCTGCCGTTTCCCGCGCGACACTGGCTGGGCGCGGCGCTGCTCGAGGCCAGCCGCTTTGCCGAGGCGGAGCGCACCTACCGCGACGACCTGAAGGACCACCCGCACAATGGCTGGTCGCTCGTCGGCCTGCAACAGGCGCTGAAGGCACAAGGAAAGGCGGCGCCCGAGGTGGATGCCGACCTGGCGGCCAGTTGGTCCCGATCCGATACCTGGATCCGCTCGTCGCGGTTTGATTAGCGGCCGGCCTTACTCTCGCCGAAACGATCGCAACCCATCATCGTCGACGGCATATCGCCCGGCGGCGGCGACGCTGGACGACCGAATGTCGGCGAGCGGCGAGGGCTCGGCTTTGGCGCGGGCGACGTGAGAGCCGAGGTCCGACAAGCTGATGTCTTTGAGCGGCCCCGAGCTCGGCGTGCCAAGCCGCGCGCAGGCGCCGTCGAGAATCTGTTTGACGGCTTTCTTGTCTTCCTGCAGCTCCAGAAGTCGCGTCTTCACTTTGTTCAGCTCAGCCTCGATTTCCCGATCGAGCTGCTCGAGCTCCACGACTGCGGTCTGGCGAATCTGCTCGTATTTCGCTTTTTGGTCACCGGTCAGCACGCGAACCTCCAACGGAAAAGGCGGAAGACAGCACTCGAGTTACTGTGGCCGAGGCGCGGTCGGATTGAACGTGAATTGCACGCTGGCTTCGCTCTCCACGGCAGCGCCGTTCAGCGTCGCCGGCTCGTACCGCCACTGCCGCACGGCCTTTTCCGCCGCGGCGCGCAGCGGCGATGGGCCGCTCAGGGCACGAGCGTTCGTGACGCGCCCGGTGGCGTCGATCGTAAACGAGACCTCGACGGTCCCGCCGACTTTGGAGGCACGGAGCACGTTCGGGTACTCCGGCGCGGTCCGACTCACCTGGCGCGCCACGGCGCGCGTGACGGTCGTGGTTGCAGTCGGGACCGCCGTCGGTGGCGGTACCGCCGTGGGTGCCGGCACATTGGCACCCGGCGGCGACGAGATGGAGGACTCCGCAGGCGCAGGTGTCGCAGGAGCTGTCGCCACGGGCTCCGGAACAGGCGGATCGTTCGCCGGCTGCGTGTCGGTGGCCGTCGCTACCGGCGGAGCCGGCGTCGGATCGGCATCGTCATTCCGGGCGGTTGGCGCCGGTGCAGCCGGCATCGGAGCGCCCGCAGCGGCGGTGTCTCTCGCCGCGCGAGACGCAGTCGTACCGGCCGATGGATGCGGCGGAACCACGGCGGCCGGTGACGATACAGTGCCCGCGCGAGCGAGCGGCTCTCCAGGGTTTACTTGCGCATCGGCGGGTGTGGGCGAGAATCCGCCTTGTGCGGGCGCGGCGTCACCTGCCGGCGCGGCGCTCGAGGGCGGTGCTGCCGCTGCCTCAGCGCTGGCGGGCCCCGTAGACGATTCGGATCGATCGCTGTTGAGCGCGATGAGGCCGGCAACGAGCCCGATGCCGACCACGCCGATGCCTGCAATCACCAGCCACGGCCGCGACGCGCGCAACTCGCGCATGGTCACGCGCGGCACCACCGGGCGAGGGGCAAGGCGAGTCGTCACCGGAGCAGCCGCTTGCACGTGCCGCGGCATCTCGGTTCCTGCGGGCCCAGGTTGCGACGGCGGATCCACCCAGGCGATGGGCGACGCTTCCTCGCCGGCCAATTCGCCGTCGATCTGCTGGTCGAGGCGTGATGAGGCGGGCGTCTCGCGAACACGCGCGCTGACAACGCCTTGGGCCATGCTCGGAAGAACCGGAGTCGGGATGGGACGTGAAAACTCATTATCGTGCAGCGTCCCGCGAGACGCGGAAGGACAAAGTGTGTCAACCGCCCCTGGTTGTCAAGCCTTTTCGCCCATCGTGCGGTCGCGCCCGGGCTGCCTTCCAGGCACACAGTCAGACCTCAAGGTGGGCCAAGACTTGGTTCAGGGTCTGCCAAGAATATTTAAACCACGCTCCCTCGCACCCGCTCAATCCTGGGCGGCAGGTCCGCGCATGGCCCGGTCGATCTGCCGCATCGCGCCCAGGTGATACGCCAGATGGACGATGCTGGCGACGACGCCGGCGAGCTCGGTTGCATCCAGTTCGCGCGGCTGCGACAGGGCATCTCGCCACGCGTACGCCTCGCGCGCCAAGGCGTGGCGTCGCGACGCCCACTCCGCCTCCGACACGGTGATGAGATGCCAGCTTGCGCTGTAGTCAGCCTCGGCAAACGGCTCCTCGCCCCGACTCCAGCGATTGAGCAGCTCGAGACCGTAACGGAGATGATCGACGTGCGCGGCAATCGATGCGCCTCCGCCGGGGGGAACCGCGGACGCTTGCGCTGCCGACAGCGTCTCGAGCGATCGCATGAGGCCGGGGTCGAGAGGATTGAGCACCCACGCCGCCTGCTCGGCGGATCCATCGACGAGCTCGTTGAACAGCTTGAGGAGAACGTGAGGGAGCATGCTGGGTCCAGTCCGATTGTCGTTCAAACAACCTTGCGCGCGTCGCTCGTGAATTCAGACCCGCAGAGCGCTCGGGCCAGCAGCCGGCGAATTCTATCCAGGCGCGCTTACCCACCTCAAAGAGCCTGACCAGCCCACCGGAGCGCTCAGCCAATCGATCTGAGTTTCAATATCAGGAAGCCATGCCGATCACATCGAGCGATCTGCGCCGATCGGCGATCACTCGTAGCCTGTTTGCACCAACGTCGCTGCGGCGGGCGCTCCGGCGGCTCGGCTTCGTGCAAGCGGATCCGATTCGATCGCCCGCACGCGCGCAGGACTTGATCCTCCGCCATCGGGTGAAGGGCTACAAG
>JAIVJN010000157.1 GCA_020200025.1 Acidobacteriota bacterium
GTCGAGTACATCTATCGGAAGCAGCTCGAAGAAGCGGACGTGCTGGTCATCAACAAGGTCGACCGCCTCTCGCCGGAACGGCTGGCCACTATGCGCCTGGCTCTCGAAGCGCGCTTTCCGGCGGCGCGTATCGTCGCCATCTCGGCTCGTACGGGCGAAGGCGTGGCTGGATGGATCGACGGTCTGCTGACCGCCGACGGGCACGGACGCGTTCTCGACATCGACTACGACACCTACGCGGACGGGGAAGCCCTCCTCGGATGGCTGAACTGCACGGCAACGCTCGCGGGCGCGGATGTCGAGGCCGACGACTTGCTGCGCGACCTCGCAGGCGCAATCCACCGGGACCTCGCGGCCGATGGCGTGGAGATCGCCCACTTGAAGCTGACGCTGGTCCCGTTCGACGGCCACGGCATCTCCGTCATCAACGCGACGCGGATGGATGTCGCGCCGGAGCTGGCATTCTCTCTCGATGCGCAGGTGGACCGTGCGGAGATCACCGTCAACCTCAGGGCCGAAGCGGACCCGGTACGCCTAGAGCAGGCTGTGCGAAACGCTCTCGGTGCCCGGCGCGGCAACGCTGTCGCGATTGACGTCACGCACCTCGAGCGCTTCCGTCCGGGACGGCCGGTCCCAACCCACCGAATGGCGGCAACATTGTGAAAGGCCTGTCATGACTCCGCGCCGCATTCTCTATTGCCATTGCGCGTTCGCCCAGGTCGTGCCGGACGATACGAAGTCGGCGGTGATCGAAGACCTGTCCGGATCTGGCGTGTCGTTCGACGCAGTGCCGGATCTCTGCGAGATGTCGGCGCGTCGCGATCCCGCGCTCGCGGTGATTGCCGCGGCCGACGACGTCACGATTGTCGCCTGTTATCCGCGGGCCGTCCGCTGGCTGTTCACAGGCGCCGGCGTGACGCTGCCGGAGCACGTGCGTGTGCTCAACATGCGTGAACGCCGAATCGCGCGACGACGAAAGCCATCCGGTGTTCTTCTGCAATGTGGACGGCCTGGACGCGGGGTCGATGCTGCGCGGCCTCGATGACTTGCACGCGCGGACGAGCACTGCGCCGCGCCAGAAGTGGAAGCCGTGGTTCCCGGTCATCGACTTCAGCCGCTGCACCAACTGCATGCAGTGCCTGACGTTCTGTCTCTTCGACGTCTACGGCGTGTCGAAGGACAAGAAGATCGAGGTCCGCAACCCGACCAACTGCAAGACCGACTGCCCGGCCTGCTCGCGCGTGTGTCCCGAGGTCGCGATCCTGTTCCCGAAGTACAAAGGGGGGCCAATCAACGGCGACGTGGTCCGCGAGGCCGACTTGCAGCGCGAGAAGATGAGGGTCGATATTTCGGCGTTGCTCGGCGGCGACATCTATGCCGCCCTGCGTCAGCGCAGCGCCGATGCAAAGGCACGGTTCTCGAAGGAGCGCGACGAGAAGCGGGCGCTCGACGAACGCAAACGCTGCCTGACCAAGCTCCAGCAGGATCTCGGGATCCCGCCCGAAGTGCTGGCGGCGCTCCCCTCGCTCGACCAGATCCAGGCGAAGACTGCGAAGGCGCTCGCCGCCGCCGAAGGAAAGGACCCGTCGTGATCGTCCCCTTCGCCAGGCGGATGCTGACCGAGACGGATCCACGCCTGCTGTGGACTTTCACCTGGAACTTCGGGGTGAAAGGCGTGCGCTCGGTGCAGAAGTTCAAGAAGCGGCTGGCGAAGGGGGAACACTTCCCGCCGTTTCTCTACATCTCGGTGATCAACAGCTGCAACCTGCGCTGTCAGGGCTGCTGGGTGAAAGTCGATGGTCCGCAGCAGTACATCGACGCCGACCGCATGGACCGCCTGATCACCGCGGCCAAGAAGCGCGGCAACAGCTTCTTCGGCATCCTCGGCGGCGAGCCGTTCATGCATCCTCAGCTGCTCGAGATCCTGGGGCGGCATCGGGACTGCTATTTCCAGATCTTCACCAACGGGCAATTGATCACTGACGACGTCGCCCGCGAGTTACGGCGCCTGCGAAATGCGACGCCGCTGATCAGCATCGAGGGGACGCTCGAAGTCAGCGATGCACGCCGGGGGCGCACGGACGTCCTGATGAAGACCCTCGCCGGTCTCGAGAACTGCGTCCGGAACAAGCTGATCGTCGGGGTGGCGACGAGCGTCTGCCAGTCCAACTTCCACGAGCTGGTGAACGAGGCGTGGCTGCGCCACCTCATTCGCAAGGGCGTGCACTACGTCTGGTATCACACCTACCGACCGGTTGGTGAGCACGCCACACCGGAGCTGGCGCTGACCCCGGACCAGGTGCTGCACGTGCGGCGCTTCGTCGTGCAGATGCGCTCACGGCTGCCGCTGGCGATGGTCGACGCCTACTGGGATGACAAGGGGCAGGCGCTCTGCCCGATGGCGACTGGCATCAGCCACCACATCAATCCTTGGGGCGACATCGAGCCGTGCCCGATCATCCAGTTCGCCACCGACACCATCGACGACGAGCGCGACCTCTTCGACGTCCTGAACGGCTCGGCGTTCATCAGGGACTTCCGCGAGACGGCGGCGGCGGCGACGCGCGGCTGCATCGTCCTCGAGCGCCCCGACCTGGTGCGCGACCTGGTGGCGAGGCACGGGGCGCGCGACACCACGCACCGGTCGCTCGGTGCCGGCGTGCGCGAGATCGACGCGATGCGGCCCCGAACGAGCCAGCACAATCCCGGCTGCGAAGTGCCCGAGGAGCACTGGGCGTATCGCTTCGCGAAGAAACACTGGTTCTTCGGCTTTGGAGCCTACACATAATGGAACCGCAGGTTCGCCTTTCGTTGCCCCGCATCCTTCCGGTGCAGTCGGACCGGCCGCCACAGGCGAACATCCCCAGACGCTCGCCGAACGCGAGCAGCTGCGCGGGCTCGCCCGCGCCTACGTGGCGGACGTTCGGCCGGTGCCCCCGATGCCAGCAGATCCGCTGAGGCAGCACGCCGATCGCATGCTGACCGGTGCGGACATTTCGCCGATTTACCGCGAGTACGCGGCCGTCCTGCTCAGCAACGAGATGTGGCGCGATGCATTGGCGGGAATCCCATACGAGCGGCGGCTGCTGTTGATGCCCAAGTGTCTGCGGGTGGAGGCGAAATGCCCCGCGCCATTCGATGAGTTCGGTCTCCTGTGCAAGAAGTGCGGACTCTGTTCCATCCAGGATCTTCAGGAGGAGGCTGAGCGCCTCGGCTACGCCGTTCTGGTCGCGGAGGGATCCGCGATCGTGATGTCGATCATCGAAACCGGCAAAATCGAAGCGATCGTCGGCGTGAGCTGCCTGTCAGTCCTCGAACGCGCCTTCCCCTACATGGAAGCCGCCGCCATTCCCGGCGTCGCCATCCCGCTGCTCCAGGACGATTGCATCGACACCGCCGTCGATACCGACTGGGTCTGGGACGTCATTCATCTCACCAGCGACGACCGCACGTATCGCATGGACCTCGAGTCGATCCGGCGGGAGGTGGACACGTGGTTCCTGCCGCAGGAGCTCGATGGCTTGCTCGGCCCGGCAGGTTCCGAGACCGAGCGCATCGCCCGCGACTGGCTGTCGCGTGCCGGAAAGCGCTGGCGGCCCTTCCTGACCGTCTGCGCGTGGCGAGCGTTGACCGGCGATCCAGATGCGCCGGTCCCCGCCGGCCTGCGCCGCGCCGCTGTCGCCGTCGAGTGCTTCCACAAGGCGTCGCTCGTCCACGACGACATCGAAGACGACGACGCCAGCCGCTACGGGATTGATGCGCTGCACACCGCGCATGGCGTGCCGGTGGCCCTGAACGCCGGCGATTTTCTCCTGGGCGAAGGTTATCGGCTGCTCGCGGAGAGCGATGCGCCGCCCGAGACGGTCGTCGCGATGCTGCGCGCCGCGGCAGACGGCCATCGCACGTTATCGCTGGGGCAGGGGGCGGAACTGGTGTGGACGCGGAATCCGAAGCCGCTGTCGTCGCTCCAGGTGCTGGACATCTTCAGGCAGAAAACCGCACCGGCCTTCGAGGTCGCGCTTACCATCGGCGCGCTCTACTCGACGCAGATGGACGACGATCTGCGAGCGACGCTGGTGAAATACAGCGAGTCGATTGGGATGGCATATCAAATCCGCGACGACCTCGAGGACCTCGCCGGTGCCGCCGGCGACGTGTGCGGCGCGCGTCCCTCGCTGCCGCTCGCGGTCGGACTGGAGCGCGGCCGCGCGCACGACGAGCACGCGGCGGTGCTGGCTCCGGCCTGGGCCCGCCAGGCGAACACAGCGGAAGCGCGGGAGGCCGTCTTCCGAGCGCTCGCCGCACTGAAAGTGGAGGATCGGTGCGAGTCGCTGCTCCAGGGCTACAAGGAAGAAGCCATCCGCTCCCTCGCGGATCTCGAGAATCCCAGTCTCAAAGGTCTCCTCCGCCGCGTCGTCGGCAAGATCTTCAACGATCTGGAAGTCAAGGGATGGTGCGGTGAGTTTGAGGCGCGGAATGCTGCAGGTCGCGCGACTCGCCCCGACGTTGCTGGGTGAGTCGAAGGACCTGGTCGCGTCATTCCTCCGCCGCACCCAGAATCCGGACGGAGGCTTCCAGGACCGCGCCGGTGCCAGCGACATCTACTACACAGTCTTCGGGCTCGAAGGGCTGCTCGCGTTGCGCGAGCCGCTTCCCGCCGCGACGTCTGACTACCTGCGGCAGTTCGGAGATGGGGCGTCGCTCGACTTCGTCCACCTGACGTGCCTCGCGCGAGCCTGGGCCACGTGTTCGCGATCG
>JAIVJN010000389.1:0-5217 GCA_020200025.1 Acidobacteriota bacterium
CCCATGGTTCATGTCGGGCATCGCGGCGGCCCTTGGCATCATCGCCCTCTGGTACCTGCATGCGGATCGGATCTATCTGGAGACCGGTTTGACACAGGCGATCTTCAGGCCGTCCGGTACCTACGCGGGCGAGCTTGGGGCGCACGCCGGAAATTTCACGACCGTGTCGCACTGGACGCAGTGGCCCGACCAAGCGCTGGGCGCGAAGTTGTATGTCGTCCTCGAACGCTTCTGGGATATCCATCTCACCCGACTGGGGCTGGCGTTCGCCGTGCTCGGTATGCTGGCGTTCTGGATTCCGCGTCGCACGATCGTCGACGTGTGGTTGCTGGCAGGCCTCGCGCTCGTCGCGGTCTCGGTCGAAGGCCAGTTCAATCACGAATTCCACCAACTCCCTCTTCTTCCGCCGCTCGCGTTGTATTTCGGGATGGCGGCCGGGCCCCTGTTCGATGGCGCGCGACTCACTGCCTGGACTCGCAGGCCCGTGCTTCGTGTCGCCAGCCTCACTCTTGTCGCGCTGCTCTGGGGGGGCGCCGCGCTCTGGAGCTTCGCCGAGAGCCCGGTGTTCATCGCGTTGTACCGGCCGAAGCACTTGAACACGGGCCTCATCGACGCGGGGCGCGCGCTCGAAGCGGCGACGCCGCCCGGCGCGCTCCTCGTGACGGTCGAGTACGAGCGATTCGGCACGAACTCGCCGATGCTCCTCTACTACGCACACCGCCGCGGCTGGAGCTTCGATGCCACCTCCATTCGACCGATTACGATCGAATATCTCCGCGACACGCACGACGCCTGTTACGTCGCCACCAGCCACTGGTCGCTGCTCGATGCCGCACAGCGCGAGACCGCAGACTATCTGCTCCGGCTGCCAGAGATCCCGTTGCGCAACGCGCACCGCGAATACCGCCTGTTCGATCTCGGCTGTCCGCGGTGATGCCTCGCTCGCTGCGCTTGCTCTGTGGGCGCGCCCTTCGGGCGCGTGGGGCCAGCCTTCGGCCGGTGGGACCGCGCGGCTTCGCCTCGCGGTAGGAATCGGTCGATCCCCGCCGGCGAGCGACAGGGAGCCGGTCCTACCGTCCGAGCGCAGCGAGGACGGCCTACGGAGCCGCCAAGCGGCGAGGCCCACCGAGTGTGCGAAGCGACCCGGTCCCACCGAGCCGCGGCTCGTCCGCCGAAGCGCGCAGCGCGAAGATGCACGCGGCGAGGCTCGTGTGGCGCGGCTTCGAGCCGGCCTGCTATATTCGCGGGATGCCTTCTGCTTCGATCGGCCGCCAGAGCGCGGGCGCGCCGATGAGCCGCGCCTGGGCCTGCATCTCGATGCTTCTTGCCTTCTCGATCAGCGCAGGTGCCCAGGACCTGTCATTGGAAGTGTCCGACCTGGCGAGCGGATCCGCGGTCGTGGTGACAGGGCGCGTCGCCGGGATCGAGGCGCGATGGGACGCGGCCACAATCTACGAGTACGTGACCGTGCAGGTCGTCGAACGCCTGAAAGGCGCCGACATACCCGCTACCATCGTCATCAAGCAGCTCGGAGGACGGCTGGGCACGGTGGGCCTGCACATCGAGGGGCAGGCCTCCTTTGCTCTCGGCGAAGACGTACTGCTCTTCCTCACCGTGCGACCACGTGACGGCACCCTGCAAACGTCGGAGTTCGACCGGGGGAAGTGGCGACTCGTCCCCGATCTCGCCACCGGCCGTACACACGCCGTCCCGGCTGCGGCCGTGATGACGCCCATCGTGGGCTCTCCGGCGACTCGCGGCGTCGACCTCGCCGACGTGAGAGCGCTGGTGCTCGCGGCTCCCGCCGAAAGCGTTCCCTTCGTTGCGACGCCGCCCGAGACCGCGCGGGCGGTGCCAGCGTACACCTACCAGCCCACCGACGGCGGTCCGCCGGCGCGGTGGCACCAGGCCGACGACAGCACGCCAGTGCCGATGGTCTTCCAGGACAACGTTCCGGCCGGCTGGCCCGGTGGACAGGCTCAGTTGTCAAACGCCATCGGACGCTGGAATCGCGCCGGCACGCGGCTGCAACTTCAACTGGCCGGCGGTGGGCCGGTAGGCCCGCCGTGCAGCGGGTTTCAATTCACGGGCGACCGTCGCATTTCCATGTACCTCAGCGATCCCTGTGGCGAGCTCGCCGATGACGGCACCTTCGGCGTGGGCGGAGGCTATTTCACCACCGGCGACCGACGCACCATCAACGGCGTGGAGTTTCAAAGCTTCATCCAGGGATTCGTCATCATCAACAACGTCGGGCCGCATCTCTCATCATCGAGTTGTTTCGAAGACGCACTGACCCACAAGATTGGACACGCCATCGGTCTCGGCCACTCCAACGAGACAAGCGCGATCATGCAAGCCGCCTTGCCCGCCGGCTGCGATAGTGGCGCCGCGAATCTGGGGCAAGACGACATCGACGGGTTGCGAGCGATCTATCCAGCCGTCGCCAGCGGACCCACGCCGCCACTGGCGCCGACGACCTTCGGCGGCACGGTGTCGCTCAACACGGTGACGTTACAGTGGACAGCGGCGACTTCAGGCGGACCAGCCGAAACGTACGTGATCGAGGCTGGTTCGGCGCCAGGCCTGGCAAACCTTGCGGTGTTGCTGGTCAACGCACCGAGCACGACCACCACGGTTGGCAATGTGCCGCAGGGCGTGTATTACGTGCGCGTGCGCGCGCAGAACGTCATCGCGACGAGCGGGCCATCGCCGGAAGCGATCATCACCGTCGGCCCCTGCACGCTTCCGGGAAGCCCTCAAGGGTTCATGGCCGGTACGAACGACACGTTGGTCAGCCTCGCCTGGGGCGCACCACCGGCGGGTGGCCCTGTCCAAGGCTACACGCTGGCGGTCGGCAGCGCGCCGGGCCTGTCGAACCTGCTCGTCCAACCCCTGCCGGCATCCCCAACGGCATTCGGGGGCCGCGCGGCATACGGCGAGTATTACGCGCGCCTGTTCGCACGCAACTCGTGCGGCGCGGGTCCGGCCACGCCCGACATCGTCATTCGCGTGCAGCCGTGCGTCGCGGCGCCGAATCCGCCATCGAGTCTCGCCTTCACACGAAACGGCAACCAGGTGAACTTCTCCTGGACTCCGCCAGCAGGTGGTCCGCCCCCGCTCCGCTATGTTTTCGTCGTCGGCTCCGCCCCTGGAGCGGCCGATCTGCTGGTTCAGCCCACGTCGAATGCCGGGACGTCGTTCTCGGCGGTCGGCCCGAGCGGTACGTACTTTGTAAGACTCCTCGCGCAGAACGGCTGCGGCAATAGCCGCTTCTCCAACGAGGTTCAGGTTGTCATCCCTTGAGGCGTATCTGCGCGCTCTTGCGCGCCGGACGCTCCTAACAGCGCTCGGTTGTCTGACAGCGTCGGTTGCATTCTCGCAATCCACATCGACGCTTTTCAACGAAGCCTCGCAGCCGTCACGGCCGGCGGCAATCGAGAACACCCCCCCGTATGTGGTGCGTTCGAGGGTTGTGACCCTGCTGCTCGATCGGCTCGTGCCAGCCGTCGCCGCTCCTGCGTTGAGTCCGCCGTCCCTGGTCCTCAATCTGTTCGACGATGTGGAGCTGTCGGCGACGTGGGAGCGAATCGAGCAGGATGCGTTGGGGTTCACGTCGTGGATCGGAAGGGTGAGCGGCGATCCGTTCAGCTCCATCACCTTGACCCGCCTCGGTGAGGGGCCGACCCTCGCTCGCATTGCGCAAGCAGTAGCCGACGCCAATACGGCGCTTTCGCGCAGCCAGCTCGATGGCACTCTGCGGCTCGTGGGCATCGAAGCGTTGCCATTCGTGGAAAGCGGCTGGATCGAGAGTGACCTCGAGCGATTGGCATCGAACACCGCGGTGCAGCAGCGCCGCGACAGCACGGGTGCGGATATCGTGGCGCTCGTTGTCGATGCGCCGTACGGCAGCTTTTGCGGCGCGGCCTTTTTGGGCCCGAGTCAAAGTCTGCCGTTCAGCCTCGTTCCCGAACCATGCTTCAACAGCTACAGCCTTGCGCACGAGATCGGCCACACCTTTGGCGCCGGTCACGCGCCCGACGATGCCGGATGGGGCGGGTGGCGTCCGTATTCGGCGGCATACAAGAGTTCGGGCACATTGCCACGATTTCGCACCGTGATGGCGTACGCCTGCATCGCGTCCGATTGCCCGCGCGTGCTGCAATATTCCAATCCGCAGGTGCAATTTCAGAACAGCCCGACCGGCACGCCAGCTCAAGATAACGCCCAAACCATTCGCGAAGCGTTCCCCCTCATCCAGGCGTTCCGAGCCACGAACCCGAGCACAGACCCGCCGTCGGCTCCCCGTGATCCGCAGGCGTCGGTCTCGACCGGCACCGTCTATCTGTCATGGCAGCCGCCGGCGACGGGAACGATCACGAATTATCGAGTGCTGGCCGGTTCGAGCTCGGGCGCCAGCAACGTCCTCAACAGGTCGGTCGGGACGCTGATGGCGCTCACGACGCCGGCTCCGACTGGCACCTACTACGTTCGCATCGTTGCAGAGAACGTCAGCGGTTCGAGTCCGCCCTCCGAAGAGCTCGTGATTACCGTGAATGGCGAGCAAACCGTTCCGGGTCCTCCCCGACTGCTGGCAGGCCGAGCGTTCGGCAACGCCGTCGACCTGACCTGGTCGCCTCCAAACGTCGGCGTGGCCCCGTCTTCATACCGTCTCGAGGTGGGGAGCGGGCCCGGCGCTTCCGACCTTGCCGTGTTCGGGTCGTCGGGGCCCTACTGGTATCGGGGCAGCGTTGAACACGGGCTCTATTACGTGCGGGTCCGTTCGCAAGGCCCAGGCGGGTTGAGCGCGCCATCGAACGAGGTTGCTCTTCGCGTGGGTTCAGCACCTGGCTGTCGCCCCCCGGGCGTCCCGTCGAGTCTGCTCTTCACGAAGAGTGGCAGCCTGATCACGCTGGCGTGGAGTGCACCCCAGAGTGGCACACCGCCGTTCACCTACGTGGTCGAGGCCGGGAGCGCGACGGGATCGAGCAACCTGTTCAACGGCAACGTAGGCCCGACCACGACCGTCAGCTCATCTGTGGCGGGTGGCGCCTACTTCATCCGCGTGCGGGCGACCAACGACTGCGGCACCAGCGCACCCTCGAACCAGGTCGTAATTCAAGTACCCTGAGAGGCGGCTCTCCCATGCCTCCTCGGTCGCTGCTCCTCGTCTGGGTCCTCGTCTGCGTTCCGAGCGCGGCCGCCTTCGCTCAACAG
>JAIVJN010000389.1:5387-9434 GCA_020200025.1 Acidobacteriota bacterium
ATTTGGTGGCGCGCCCATCGCTTCTCGAGAGCATGCCCATCATCCGATCGGCTCCGCTCTGGCAGTACGGCTATACGGGCATAGGCTGGTCTGTCGCGATCTTGGATACCGGCGTCGACTCCGCGCATCCGTTCTTCGGGGGGCGAGTGGTTTCCCAGGCTTGCTTTTCGAGCACCGATCTCGACGAGGATGCGACGTCCCTGTGCCCCGATGGGGTGGACTCGTCGATCGGACCGGGTTCGGCTGAGGCATGCCCTGCCAGCATCGCCGGCTGCGATCACGGCACCCACGTCGCGGGGATTGCGGCGGGCAGCGGTGGCGGCGGCGCCGGGGTGGCACGAGCGGCGAGCGTGGTCGCCATCCAGGTGTACAGTCGCTTCGATTCTGCCGCAGCGTGCAGCCCCGACCCGTCGCCCTGCGTGCTGAGCTATGCGTCCGATCAGATCCGTGCGCTCGAACATGTGCTGGCGATCGCTCAGGCAACCAGCCCGAATCGCATTGCGGCGGTCAACCTCAGCCTGACGTTTCCCGGCGTCTTCGCGGGCGCCTGCGATACGGCCGCGGGCATGACCGTGTTCAAGCAAGCGGTCGATGACCTGCGCGCGCTCGGCATCGCGACGGTCGCGGCGTCCGGAAACGACGGTTCCACGGGAGGAATCGGTCGACCGGCTTGCGTGTCGAGCATGGTCAGCGTGGGGTCGACGGCCGACACGGTCGATATGGTCTCAGGGTTTTCGAATTGTTCGCCGCAGTTGTCGCTCCTGGCACCTGGCGGCAACATCACGTCGTCGGTTCCCGGTGGCGGTTTCTCGGTCAAGAGCGGCACCTCGATGGCGGCGCCCCACGTCGCCGGCGCGTGGGCCCTCTTGAAGCAACTCGTGCCGGGCGCCTCGGTCTCGACCATTTTGGGCGCATTGCGCGGCACGGGCGTGACGGTCACCGATTCTTTTCGGAGCTATCCGCGAATCGTGCTCGACCGGGCGGCTCTCGCGCTGAACGGCGGCGTGCCGCCGCCGCCCAGTCCCCCGCTCAATCCATCGGTGTTGACGAATGGCAACTTCGTGACGCTCCAGTGGGAGGCTCCAATGACCGGCGGTGCCATCAGCGAGTATCTCGTCCTGGTCGGGACCGAGCCCGGTGTGGCCGACGCGGGCACGTTCAGCGCCGGTACGGCACAGGCGATCTCGGCCACCGTCGCCACAGGCACCTACTTCGTCCGCGTCGCGGCGCGAACTGGCGCCGGACAGGGGTCGCCGAGCGCGGAGGTGTCGTTCACGGTGCTTCCGCCGCCGCCCCCGAATGCGCCGGCCTCCGCGACGGCGAACGTCGCAGGCAGCCGCGTCACGTTGTCATGGCAGGCGCCGAACACAGGAGCCATGCCGACGACGTATCGGCTCGAAGCCGGTAGCGCGCCCGGGCTGGCAAACCTCGCGGTGTTCGACACGACGACGCCGGTGACGACGATCGTGGTCGACGGCGTCCCGCCGGGTGTGTACTACGTTCGGATCCGGGCTCGCACAGCCGCAGGTACCAGCTCACCGAGTACCGAGCTCGTCGTGACGGTCAATTAACAGGCTGAGCAAAGGACCTGAGCCTGAAGTGAGAAGGCAGAAGTCGGAAGCGGACTGTCTGCTGAGAAATCTCCCTTTGCCCTCGAGACCTCGGGTTGCTGAGTTGTCAGCGATCTGCTGCGCACAGGAGCTCATTCTTGAGTCGGTGAGAGCCGGCGAAATGGTGCAGCACGCCCTCCCTTCCGCCGGATACGCGGCGCATCTGGTAAGCTGACCCGTTCGATGCCAAGACGACTGTCGGCAGCCCCCGCCGTGTTGGGTGTGCTGGCCGCGGCCTGGCTCGCTTGGCTGCTTGCGCTTCCCGAGGGTCACTCGACGTGGCCCCTGGTTCTCGCCGGTTGGGCTCTCCTTGCCGCCGCATCCCATCTCGCCGCGCGGCGCTCAGCCTGCACATGGCTGTCGTTCGTACAGGCAAACGCGGATACGCACGCCGTTGCCGCCGTGCTCGTCTATGCCGTCGGTGTGCAACTCGCGGACAGCCACGGCATCACGAGCGACGGCGCCATCTACTTCTCTCAACTCCGCAGTCTGATCTTCGACGGCGACTTCGATATCGGACGCGAGTTCGCCGTTCTCGGCCAGCCGGCGCGCCCGCACCATGTCGTCCCGATTGGGCCGACGTTGCTCTGGTTGCCCTTGTACTGCGTCACGGCCGGCATCGACGCCGTCGGGCAGCTTGTCGGCGCGTGGAGCGCACCGGCTGACGGCGCGACGCGCGGTCTGGGGCTTCCCTACGTTCGCGCGGCCTCGGTGTCGTCGTTTGCGGCTGGCGCCGCCGGGCTCATGGCGCTGCACCTGCGCCTGCGCCGCGAGTTCACACCGGGCGCGGCCCTGGCGACGACGCTCCTCATCTTCGGCGCGACGTCGCTTTGCTGGTACATGGTGTACGAGCCGTCGATGACGCATGCCGCATCGTTCGGCGCGGTCGTCGCGTTCGTCCTGCTGGTGGAGCGCTGGGTTCCGCGCGATCCGACCGCCCCTCAGGCCATCGTCTTGGGCACGCTGGCGGGCGTCGCGTTCGTCACGCGCCCCCAGGACGCGCTTTTCGCCATCTACCCGGCGGTGATCGTCGCGAGCACGTCGGTGCCGATCCCCGAGCGCGTACGGCGGGCGCGACGTTTGGCAGGCTGGGCAATCGTGGGCGCGGTGCCGTGGCTATTGGCACAAGCGATCCAAACCTCGGCGCTCCTGTCCATCTACCCGTTTACGCTCGCCGGCGAGGGGGGCTACCTGCACCTGCTCGGCTCGCGGTGGGTCGATGTCCTGTTCTCATCGTGGCACGGGTTTTTATCGTGGACGCCTGTCGCATATGTCGCCGTGCTTGGCACGATCGCCTACCTCCGTCGTGCGTGGCGATGGGCGGCGGCCGCGTTGATCATCCTCGCGCTCATGGCCTGGATCAACGGCGCCGCCGAGGACTGGGCGGCTGGATGGTCCTTCGGCGGCCGCCGCTTCACGAGCACGCTTGCCATGCTCGCGCCCGGGCTGGCCTTGCTGGTCGACGCGGTGCGGCGGCGTCCGCTTCTGGCCCTGGCTCCGCTCGTCGTGGGCGCGCTCTGGTGGAACTATCTGCTCATGGTGCAATACACCGTGGGCATGCTACCCAAGGATGAGCCCGTCGCGTTCGGTCGGCTTGTGCGCCAGCAGGTCGAGCTCCATACGCGCTCGCCGTATGTCTATCCCTTTGCGTTCCCGGCGAACGTCTGGTTCGCTAGGCGAACCGGACTTCCCGCGGAGCGCTACGACCTGCTAGCCAGCGAGCCGCTCAGAAGCGAGCTCGATCTGCCGTTCGACGCTCGCGTCGAGCGATTCTTGCTCCAGGGCTGGGAAGCCCCCGGCGGCGATGATTGGGGATCGTCGTGGTGGATCGGCGGCACTCCCGCAGTCATCGCCGTGCCTCTCGACCTGCCGACCGACCGGCCGGTCGACATCGAGGTACGCGCCCGCACCCGCTACGAAGAGCCGGTAGTCGAAGCCCAGCTTGCGCTCGACGTCAACGGCCACGAGGTGGGTGACTTCACCGCTGGCGCGCGCGAGCCAACCCTCGCGCGGTTGACGGTTGCACCGGAGCGATTCCGCACGGTGTGGCGCGCCGGCTACAATCACCTCGCCTTGCGCAGCCTTGGCGTGAGACGGGTCGACCCGACCGACGCCCGCCCCCCCGGACCGCTGGCGCGCCAATCCGAGCGACGACCCTGGCCCGTGTCGATCTACTCGTTGCGAATAACAGCGCGATGAATGCGTGGCAAGTCGTGCCGGACAAGGGCGCACGGCCAACGCCCAGCGGCAAGCGGCCCGCCTTCGTTCGCGCGTGCGCAGGCGAACTACGGCGCGGTCTCGCCGAAAAGCGGCCCGGCGACCTCGCGGCCGCGTAGGCGGGCAGGCGGCAAGCGGGAACGGCACACGGCCCACGGCAGACGACGGGACGCCGAGGTGATTCTTGTCGGCAGCGCCGCCCTCGCTCTGAGGCGTAGCC
>JAIVJN010000390.1 GCA_020200025.1 Acidobacteriota bacterium
CTGCTTCGGCGTGCAGCTCGCCGGCACGAAGCCGGAGGAGATGGCGTGGGCAGCTGCACTCGTCGAAGCGAGGGGTGCCGATTTCGTCGACGTGAATCTGGGGTGTCCGATCGATCACTTCACCCGCAAAGGCCTCGGCGCGGCAATCGGACGCCAACCGCGACGCATCCATCGTATCGTCGAGGCAATGAAGCAAGCCCTGACGCGCGTGCCGATCACGGTGAAGATCAGGCTCGGCTGGAACGAAGAGAGCAGAAATTACGCCGAGCAGGCGCGCGCAGCCGTCGATGGCGGCGCCGACGCGATCTTCGTGCACGGCCGTACGCGGAATGCACGCTACCGGTTTGCGGCGGATTGGGGCGCGATCGGCGAGATCGCCGCGTCCGTGCCGGTGCCCGTTATCGGCAACGGCGACCTCCTCTTCCCGCATGAGATTCGCGCCGCACTCGAACGATCGGGTTGCACCGGCGTGATGACCGCGCGCGGAGCGCTCATCAAGCCCTGGATCTTCAGAGAAGCCCTCGACGGATACCGTGAGGTGACGGCGGACGAGCGCGTCGCCGTATACCGTCGATACGCTGCCCTCGCTCGCGAGCACTGGGGCGACGATGAGCACGGGCTCGAGCGCGTGCGGATCTTCCTCGCATGGCACCTCGACTTTTGGACGCGCTACGCGCCACGGCGCGAGGACGGCTCGTTCCCCACATTGCAGCAGAGGGAAGGAGACTCGCAGCCGCGTCCGCCGCTCGATGCCCTCTTGGCTCGTCGCGATGCGGCGGCGCTCACCTACCTCGCTGACAGGCTGATGGGCGGCGAGCCGATCGACGCGGCCGAGGTCCAGCCAGCCGAACACAATGAAACGGCCGAGTTCGTGGAAGCAGAAGGCTAGGATTGGAACGTGATCAATTCTTCCCCTTGCGGCGCTCCAGCTCGTCGAGCGTCCGAGGCCAATCGTCCTTGAGGAGACGTGACAAGCTCCGATCCGCGAGGAGCTTGCCACCCGTCTGACACCTGGGGCAGTAGTTGGCCTCGTTACTCGCATAACGGATTCGCTGGATCGGCGTGCCGCAGCGGGGACAGGGCTTGCCGAAGCGCCCGTGCGCCAGCATCCCCTCGCGAAAGGCCGTGACCTTCTCGGGGAACAGATCGCCCGTCTCATCGATGAGGCGATCGCGCCATCCCGACAGCACCCGGACGGTCGACGCGTGCAACCGAACCACGTCGTCGTCGGTGAGGTGGCTGGCCAGCTTCATCGGCGAGAGCTGGGCGTCGAGGAGAATCTCGTCCGAGTATGCGTTGCCGATGCCGCCGATGACATGTGGGTCGGTAAGCGCCCGCTTGAGCGTGTGGTTCTCGCGTCTGAGAGCCGCCGCGAATGCCTCTCGAGACACGTCGAGCGGCTCGACGCCGCCAGGATCATGGGCGACGAGGCTCGCCTCGCCGTGAGCGACGTAGAGCGACGCCCGCCGCTTCGATCCCGCTTCGGTGAGAAGCAGTGTGCCGCCCGGAAAGTCGAAGGCGGCGAGCCCCACTTTGCCGGGGACGGCTGTCCCCTTCGGCTTCCAGCGCAAGCGACCCGCGATCATCAAATGGAAGATCAAGAAGAGCCCGCCGTCGAGCTCCCACACAATGCGCTTCCCCAGGCGACGCAAGGTCAAGACCCGGCGCCCGACGACGGCGGCGATGGGAGGCTCGAACGAGCGGACCAGAAACGGGCTCGCCAGACGCACGGCCTCCAGCGTCTCGCCGAGAATGCGCGGGCGCAAGGCGTACAGGTAGAGCTCGATGTCAGGAAGCTCGGGCACCGGCGTACGGAAGTACAGAAAACCCTGTGAAGCCATGGCCACGAAGCACACGAAGGCCACGAAGGGAAGAGGGGTCCTGATGCACTCAGTACGCGTTGACCATCGCTCGCCAGCCCTGCAGCCGGTAGGCCGGCGGGCGGTCCTGCGATCGAAGCGTGCCCGCGGCTGCCGCCCCGCTGCATGCGCCGGTCCGCGCATAGCGCAGCGCCTCGGCAAGCGACGCCTCCGACGGGTCGCCGAGATCGTGCTCGATGTCGTCGGCAGCTTCGCAGTCGGCGGCGATGCCGTCGAAATAGTCGCCCTCGCCCCGCGCGTTCACAATGGAGAAGGCGACCGCCGCCAAGGTTTTGTCGCAGAAGTCGAAGCCGTATTGCCCGACCGGCTTGCCGTATGTCGCTTCGCCGATCACGATGACCGGCAGGTAGGGCCGCAGCCCGTTGATGACGAGCTCGCTCGCCGACGCCGAGGCGTGCGTCGTGATCACGATGACGCGCGCCAATTCGAGTGGCGACGTCACGTCGCGAAAGCGGATCGTCTCGTCCTCGACGCGATTCTTGTCGTTGTGCTTCATAGCTCGAAATAGCCGATGGCACGCCCGTCGACGTTGATGACACGGGTCAGCGAGACGGTGGGGATCGTGACGAGCCGCTTCGACATCTGCACGCGCTTGTCTTCACCGGCGCGCGTCACGAAGCCGACCTCGACCGTGACTCCGACCGCCGTCTCTCCCCACGCCTCGTCGAGGCCCCCCGCGGCAATCACCTGCGCTACGCTGTTGCCGTTGATCTCGCGAATTGAATCGCCGCGGCGTAGTCCGGCATCTGCAGCCGGGCTGCCCTCGAACACTTGAAGCACCCGCAGCGCGCTGGCCTCGACACGAGTGGACAGGCCCAACCCCACGAACTGGCTCGCGCTGTAGTAGGCGTCGGTCGCCTCTCGCGAGGCGATGTAGCTGAAGCCGCGGTCGAGCGAGCGATAGCGGATCGCCTCGAGATAGGCGGCGGGCGACGAAAAACGCGTGGGATCGACTCCCGGAATGGACCGATACCACAGGTAGTGCCGCTCCATGATGTCGCGCACGGTCAAATTCTGGCCGGGGACCGAACAGCCCTGAGCTTGCGCCGAGCCAGGCAGGACCGCCGCCACGAGGCCGGCGACGATCGCCGCGATCGCGAGGCGATGCACGCCCCCATCGACTCTCGGGCGGCATGAGCCCGAGGACGAGGGCTGGGCGAATGAGCGGACTCGAGGAAAACGGGTGTCAGTCACGCGCGACGCCGCCTCCAAGCTCGGACAGTTGCTGCTGAATCTGCCGATTGGCGGGGAACTCGGACCGTAACGTCTCGAGCACCGCGCGCGCACCGTCCACGTTGCCCGCGGCCGCGAGCGCCTGGGCCCTCAGCAGCCCCGCCCGGATGCGCAACCGGGTCTCGCCGGGCGAAATCGAGAGCGCCTCGAGCCGCTGCAGCGCCGATCCGGGATCGTTGCGCACAGCAATCCGCCACTCGATTTCCATGAGCTGCAGCTCGACGTTCTGCGGAAAGCGTCGCGCCGCCACATCGACAAGCTGCCAAGACTCGACACCTTTGCCCGCTTCACGATCGAGGGAGGCCTGATGATACACGCCGGCCACGAGCAGCCGCTCGATATCCTCGGGACGACCTGATCTGATCCCGACCCCGCCGGCATAGCCGTACACGAGCTCGCTGCCGTGCGACGCGGCTTGATACAGAAAGACCAGCCCGATAACGCCGGTGGCGGCGGCGGCGATGCCGGCCGGGCGGGCGAATCGATGCTGACGCCAAGCAAACGCCAACGCGGCCAGATCCACCAGGGCGACGATCACGAACACGTTGCGCGTACGGATGCCCCACGTTTCGTGGTCGACCACGGCGGCGCGGGCGCCGGGAACGCGCTCGACGGGCCCGTGGGCATCGTCGCCCGACCTCACTGCCGCGAGGCTCGCCAGCGTGCCGACCACCAGCAACGTCGTCGCCGCCGGACCGGTGAAGGCGAGTCGGCCCGACAAGGCGACCAGGCGCAGCACCACGCCGGTCACCAGCAACGCGATCACGAAATGAACGATCTGCGGGTGGTAGGACGCGATGTCTGGCATGAGAGTCTTTGCGAGACGGATAGGCGGGCCTTCGGCCCGAAACGCTCACCAGCAGGGTAGCGGCTCCGCGAACCCGGGTCAACGAGCGATGCTACTGTATGGCTTGGCGCCGCACTCGATGCTTTCCCTCGCGGACGTAGGCTTGGAGGCTTGATCATGCGATTGGGGCCCACACCGCCGACGGCGCCTGCCAGCCGGGGTCCCCGCCACGCGTTTTGCGCGCAGTGGGATGGAATGATCGCCATCGTGTTGGCGGTCGGCGTTGTCCTCATGGCCTGTGCATGTAGCGCTGGTTCCACGAGCCAGCCGGCGCCGGCGTCTTCGCCGCGAGTCGCCGATCCGCTGCCGGGCACCAAGCTCTCGCTGGAGCAGCTTCGTGGTCAGATGTTCCATGTGAGCGCCGGCAGACGCTTGAAGCCATCCTCGTGGCCGAACGGCGCCAAGGTGGCCGTCGGACTCTCCTTCGACGTCGACAACGCGACAGCCGCCCTGTCAACCGGTACACTGGATTACGAGATCCTCTCGCGCGGGGAATACGGGGCGGTCGATGGCGTCCCCCGATTGCTGCGCCTGCTCGAAAGGCACCGGGTTCCTGCCTCGTTTTTCATTCCGGCGGTCAGCGCGGCGCTCCACCCGGAGATGATCAAAGAGATTCTCGCCGCGCAGGCGCCCTCGTCATCCGCGCGGGTGCACGAAGTCGGGGTGCACGGGTGGATACACGAACGTCTCCCCCTTCTGAACGACGAGAAAGAAGAACAGCGACTGCTCGATCAATCGCTCGAGTTGCTGACCACGATGGTGGGTGCGAGACCGGTCGGCTATCGCGCGCCGTCGTGGAAGTTCAGCGGCTGGACGTTGGAGCAAGTGAAGGCCGCCGGCTTTCTGTATGACAGCAGCCTGATGGCGAGCGACGATCCCTACGAGCTGTTGCTGGACGGGAAGCCGACGGGCATCATCGAGCTCCCCATCGAGCGGATCCTCGATGATTTCCCGTATTTCGGGGGCAACGCTGATGGGTCGAATCCGTCACTGACTGCCGTGTATGAGATCTTCCAATCGGAGTTCGACGTCGCATACGACGAGGGCGGGCTCTATCTCCTGACGATGCATCCGCACATCATCGGGCATCGATCGCGGGTCGCGATGCTCGACCGGCTGATTCAGTACATGAAGGGCAAGCCGGGCGTGTGGTTCGCCACGCACGAACAGATCGCCCGGCATGTGAAGGCACAAACCAACCGGTTGCTCTCGAGTGAGGGGCGCTAACCAACCTGGTTGCTCTCGAGTGACATGAGAGCAACCAGGTTGGGGCGTACAGAGAAAAGCCCGACCCTCTTTCGAAGGTCGGGCCTGTCGAGATATCCCCGGCAGCGACCTACTCTCCCACGCACCTACGCACGCAGTACCATCGGCGGTAGCAGGCTTAACTTCCGTGTTCGGAATGGGAACGGGTGTGACCCTGCTCCTATGGCCACCGGGAAAATCAATTGAGTGATCGGTTGTTTGCCAAGGTTGTTGATTGGTAGCCGGTCAGGACCGTATCGATGATCCTTGGTCCCTGAAAATCAACAAATTCACTCATCAATCCGGGCAAACACCTAATTCTCAAATATATTGAGTGTCTGGGGTCCCGCCTTCGCTCGGCTTCTTGAGTTACGGCGCGGCGCGCCCGCACGGTGCGGGCTTGTCGCGCCAAAGCCGCGAAGCGGCGACGGCGGATCGTCCCAGAGCATGCTGTCAAAGACCGTGCAATGAGGGAGTTAGTGAATGGGGGACTGTGGGAGTGACTCCGAGACTCCTCCATTCCCTGCAATCCTCCATTCCCTGCAATCCTTCATTCCCGCATTGCCAACGGAATACCCTGCAATCACGGTAGTTCTTTGACCACACACCCGCAGCGAGCAAGTGAATTGGTCAAGCCTCACGGCTGATTAGTATCGGTCAGCTGAACGTGTTGCCACGCTTACACACCCGACCTATCGACCTGGTGGTCTACCAGGAGCCTTCAGGGGCTATTCACCCAGGGAGATCTCATCTCGAGGTGGGTTTCACGCTTAGATGCCTTCAGCGTTTCTCCCTTCCGGACTTAGCTACCCAGCGCTGCCACTGGCGTGACAACTGGTACACTAGCGGTCCGTCCAACCCGGTCCTCTCGTACTAAGGTCAGACCCTCTCAAATCTCCTGCGCCCATCACAGATAGAGACCGAACTGTCTCGCGACGTTCTAAACCCAGCTCACGTACCGCTTTAACCGGCGAACAGCCGGACCCTTGGAACCTGCTACAGCTCCAGGATGCGATGAGCCGACATCGAGGT
>JAIVJN010000391.1 GCA_020200025.1 Acidobacteriota bacterium
CTCTTCTACCGCCTCAACGTGTTTCCCCTCCAGGTGCCTCCACTGCGCGAGCGGCGCGAGGACATCCCGATGCTGGTGCGGCACTTTGCGCAGCAGTTCGCGCGCCGGATGAAGAAGACCATCGAGACGATTCCGGCGGAGACGATGGACGTGCTCGTCCGGTACGAATGGCCCGGCAACATCCGCGAGCTGCAGAATCTCATCGAGCGCGCGGTGATTCTCTCCGGCGGCCCGGCGCTCGACGTGCCCGTCGTCGCCTTGAGCCCGCGAAGCCAGCCATCCGTGCGCGATCAGGAAACACAAACGCTCGAGCAGTCCGAACGCCGGCACATCCTCGCGGCGCTCGAGAGTAGCAACTGGGTGATCGCCGGGACGAACGGCGCCGCGGCCCGGCTCGGCATGAAGCGCTCGACGCTGCAGTTCCGCATCCGCAAGCTTGGGATCACCCGGCCGCCGCGGTGAACGAGCACATACGGACGAACGGCTTCCGGCGGCGGGCTCCAGGCTTCCGCACAGACGCGGCTAGCAACTACCCAAGCCCCAAGCCCCAAGCCTGAAGGCTTGAAGCCCCAAGCCCCTGAAGCCCGAAGCCCGAAGCCTGGGCCTGAAGCCTAAAAGCCCGAATTCTGCAGCAATTTCCGTCGTTCCTGAGAGCCCTCCTCTCTGCCAACCAGTTGGCAGCGTGCCAACCCGTGGGCACGAAACCCGTTGGCACTTCGTCCTGACCGCTCTCGCGATCAGAAGCGCAACGTCCGACCTCTCCAGCGTTTAGCGCCATCTCTCACCTTCTGTTCCACACCGGCACGACTCTCGCTGTTCCTGTTCGCGAAGGCCGCATGGCGTCGATGCTTCGCATCACTGAACAGCGCACACCGGACCGCGTCGTCTTGAAGCTCGAGGGTCGTTTCTCGAGCGACTTCGTCGACGAGCTCGATGCGTGTTGGCATGCGGCGGCCGAGCGAGAGGACGCATCGATCTGGGTCGATCTCACCGATGTGTGCCTCGTGGACATCGCGGGCCAGGCGCTGCTCACGCGTATGCACCGTGCCGGCGTTGGTTTCCTGACGCGAGGGTGTTTGATGCGTGAGCTCGTTCGCGAAATCTCGGCGCCTGATGATCGACCGAATGGTGCGTGAATCCATGCGACTCACAGTTGTTTTGCTCGCCGCTGCCGTCATGACGTCGTGCACACTCGGGCCCGATTACAAGCGGCCGATCGTCCATCCGCCGTCGCAGTACCGTGGTGCGGTTCCCGCCGCCGCAGCCGGCGCCGACTCGCTGGCCGACGTCCAGTGGTTCGACCTGTTCAAGGATCCGACGCTGACGCAGTTGGTCACGAGCGCGCTCCAACAGAACTTCGACTTGCGTATCGCGGCAGAGCGAGTGCTGCAGGCGCGCGCCATCGTTCGTATCACCCGGTCGAACCAGTTTCCGTCCATCGACGGATCGGTCGACGTCGTGGGCACCCGTATCTCGCAGGCGGGCGCCAACCGAGCGATTCCTGCAGGCGTGGACCCGGACGTGGCATACACGGAGGCGGGGTTCAGCCTCGGGTGGGAGCTCGACGTGTGGGGGCGCCTGCGTCGCCTGAGCGAATCGGCGCGTGCCCAGTACTTCGCCACCGAGGAGGCCAGGCGCGGCATCGTCACGACGCTCATCGCCGACGTCAGCGAGACCTATCTCGCGCTGCGCGCTCTGGATCTCGAGCTGGCGATCGCCCGGCGGACCCGCGACGTCGCGACCGACAGCCTGCGGCTCACCGAGACGCGCCGAGACCGAGGCGTGGCGACGGCACTCGACGTTCGCCAGGCGGAGCAGTTGCTGCGCATCGCCAGCGGGCAGATCGCCGGCATCGAGCGTGAGATCGCGCAGACCGAGAACGCGCTCAGCCTGCTCCTCGGTCAGGTGCCGGGGGATGTCCCGCGCGGGCTCGAGCTCGACGCGTTCCAGGTGCCTCCTTCGATACCCGAGGGTCTGCCCTCGGCATTGCTCGAGCGTCGGCCCGATATTCGCCAGGCTGAGCAAGAGCTCATCGCGGCCAACGCACAGATCGGTGCCGCCAAGGCCGAGTTGTTCCCGCGCATCAGCCTGACGGGCTTCTTCGGTGTGCAGAGCCGAGCCCTGGCGGACCTGCTCACCGGTCCGGCGCGGATCTGGACGGCAAGCGCGGGTGTCGCGGCGCCGATCTTCAACGCGGGCCGTACGGGCGCCAACGTCAGGTTTACCGAAGCCGTCCAGCGCGAGCTCGTCGTGAGCTACCAGCGAACGATCTACACCGCGCTTCGAGAGGTGTCGGACGCGCTTGCGGGCTACCAGAAGACCGGCGAGCAGCGCTCCGAGCAAGAGCAGCTCGTCGAGGCGCTCCGCGCGTCGACGCGGCTCTCGACCCAGCGCTACGAAGGGGGCATCGACAACTACTTGCAGGTGCTCGACGCGCAGCGGAACTTGTTTCAGGGCGAGCTCGATCTGGCGCGGCTGCGGCAGCAGGAGCTTGGGAGCCTCGTGCAGCTCTATCGCGCGCTCGGGGGCGGCTGGGATCCGGCCGCGCCGACGATGGAGCCAACGTAGGGCGGGCTGGGATCCGTAGGGCGGCCCTTTACGGCCCGCCAGCCACTCGGGCGCCCCGTAAGGGGGCGCCCGACGAAGAGGAAAGATCGCAGGAGAGGCATTCATGGTGAAACGGATGATCCTAATGCTCAGCGTGACGACGGTGTTCCTGGGCGCGCTCGGCTTCGTGAAGTTCCAACAGTTCCAGGCGGCGGCAGGACAGGCCGCCGCCTTTCAGCCGCCACCCGAAGCGGTCACGACGATCGTGGCGCGGCAGGACACGTGGCCTGCCACGCTGAGCGCCATCGGCACGACAGCGCCCGTCCAGGGTGTCACCGTGAGCGCAGACCTCCCGGGCATCGTCAATCGCATCCGCTTCGAGTCTGGGCGGGCGGTGCGCGAGGGCGACGTGCTCGTGGAGCTCGACACGCGGCAGGAAGAGGCGCAGCTCACAGCCGTCGAGGCCCAGCGCGATTTGGCCCGCCTGACCTTCAAACGGATGGAGGGTCTGGTGATCGACGGCGCCATCTCGCGTGCCGACTACGATCAGTCCGCGGCTGAGCAGAAGCAGACCGAGGCTCGGGTGGGAGAGATTCGGGCCACCATCGAGCGCAAGACCATCCGCGGCGTGCCGCAACAGGAGGCCGGGCAGGTGCGTCCTGGCCGTCGTGTGCGAATCACGGCCGCCGACGCCTCCGACGCAGCACTGGCGGGACGCATCACGGCTGTCGATTCGATCGTCGACGAGGCGACGCGCAACGTGACCGTGCAGGCCACCCTGGCCAATCCCGCCGGCAAGCTGCGTCCCGGCATGTTCGTTCAGGCGGAAGTGACCGTTGGGGCCAGTCGTCCTGTCGTCGCGCTTCCCGCCTCGGCCATCAGTTACGCGCCCTACGGTGATTCAATCTTCGTCGTCACCGATCTGAAGGATCCGGAGGGCAAGACCTACCGTGGCGTTCGGCAGCAGTTCGTGAAGCTCGGAAGCACGCGCGGCGATCAGATAGCTGTCGTCTCGGGCGTGGAACCTGGCGATGAGGTCGTCACCTCCGGTGTGTTCAAGCTCCGCAACGGCGCCGGTGTGCTCATCAACAACAAGGTCCGGCCCACCAACGAGCTGGCGCCCAAGCCGGAGGAAAGCTGATGCGCTTCACCGACATCTTCGTTAAGCGACCCGTTCTGGCGATCGTCGTCAACCTCGTGATCCTCATCGCGGGGCTGCAGTCGGTCCGCGCGCTCAGTGTCAGGCAGTACCCGCGGAGCGACATCGCAGTCGTCAAGGTCTCCACGGTGTACGTCGGCGCGAGCGCCGACCTCGTGCGCGGGTTCATCACGACGCCGCTCGAGCGCGTCATCGCCAGCGCCGACGGCATCGACTATATGGAGTCCTCGAGCGCCCAGTCGCTCAGCACGATCACCGTGCACCTCCAGCTCAATTACGATACCAACGCCGCGCTGACGCAGATCCAGGCCAAGGTGGCGCAGGTCCGCAACGACCTGCCGCCCGAGGCCGAGGCGCCGATCATCGAGCTCGAGATGGCGGACAACCAGTTCGCCGCGATGTACCTCGGCTTCTCGTCCGAGAACCTGGATCAGAATCAAATCACCGACTATCTCACCCGCGTCGTCCAGCCGAAGCTGAGCGCCATCAGCGGCGTGCAGCGGGCGGACATTCTCGGCGATCGCACGTTCGCCATGCGGATCTGGATCAAGCCGGACAAGATGGCGGCGCACAACATCTCGGCGTCGGCGCTTCGAGAGGCGCTGGCGCGGAACAACTACCTGTCGGCGCTCGGCCGGACGAAGGGTTCGATGGTGTCGGTGAACCTGGTCGCCAACACCGACCTGCGCACGCCGGAAGAGTTCCGTCAGCTCGTCGTCAAGGAACAAGACGGCGTTGTCGTCCGGCTCGGCGACGTTGCCGACGTCGTGCTCGGCGCCGAAAACTACGAGGAAGACGTTCGCTTCAACGGAGAGACGGCGACGTTCATGGGCGTGTGGGTGCTGCCGACCGCCAACTCGCTCGAGGTGATCGGACGAGTGAGAGAGGTGATTCCCGAGATCGAATCGCGGCTGCCGGTCGGGATGAAGGTGGGCATTCCCTACGACTCGACCGAGTACATCCAGGATGCGATCGACGAAGTGCTGACGACGCTAACGGAGACGCTCCTCATCGTCATCGCAGTCATCTTCCTGTTCCTGGGGTCGCTGCGATCGGTGATCATCCCCGTGGTCGCCATTCCGATTTCGCTCGTCGGCGCCGTGTTCCTGATGCTCGCCGCAGGTTTTACGATCAACCTGCTCACCTTGCTCGCGATCGTCCTGTCGGTGGGGCTCGTCGTGGACGATGCGATTGTGATGGTGGAGAACGTGGAGCGACATCTCCACGCGGGCAAATCGCCATATCGGGCGGCGATCGACGGCGCGCGCGAGCTGGTGGGACCGATCATCGCGATGACGATCACCCTCGCGGCGGTGTATGCACCCGTTGGCATTCAGGGCGGGTTGACGGGCGCGCTGTTCCGCGAGTTCGCGTTTACGCTGGCCGGCGCCGTGATCGTGTCGGGCATCGTGGCGCTGACGCTCTCGCCGATGATGGGAGCAAAGCTCCTGCGTGCGGGGGACACGGAGCGAGGCTTCGCCGGTTGGGTGAACCGCCGCTTCGATAGCGTGCGCCGCGGCTACTCTCGAACGTTGACGGGCACCCTCCGCTATAGGCCGGTCGTGCTCGTGCTCTGGCTGATCGTCGCGGTCCTCATGGTGCCCTTCTACATGTTCTCGCAGCGCGAGCTGGCACCGTCCGAGGATCAAGGCGTCGTGTTTTCCATCCTCCAGGCGTCCGGGAACTCCACGCTCGATCAAACCAAGCTCTTCGCCGCGGAGGTGGCGGAGGTCTATAAGACGTTCCCCGAGACGGCGAGCATTTTTCAGATCACGTCCCCCAGCGGCGGCTTCGGCGGCATGGTGACCAAGCCCTGGAGCGAAAGGACCAAGACGACGGAGCAACTGCTGATGGAGTCGATGGGGCCGCTGTCGCAGGTGCCGGGCGTCCGCGCGATTCCCCTGACGCCACCGCCGCTTCCTGGCGGAGGAGACTTTCCGGTCGACATCGTGATCGCGTCGGCGGCCGAGCCCCAGCAGATTCGCGACATCGCCACCCAGTTGGTGCAGAAGGCGTTCGCGAGCGGGCTGTTCATCTTCGCCGATGCCGACGTGAAGTTCGACCAGCCGCAGACCGAGGTCGTCTTCGATCGCGACAAGCTGCGATCGCAGGGCGTCGATCTGAGCCAGGCCGGCCTCGATCTATCGACCCTCCTGGGCGGCGATTACGTCAACCGTTTCAGCATCCAGGGGCGCAGCTACAAGGTCATTCCGCAGGTGAAGCGGACGGAGCGGCTGACACCAGACCAACTCTCGACGATGTACATCACGGGGTCCGCGTCCGCCAACGCGACGCCGGGATCTCGCCGACGCACGAACGGTGACGGCGGATCGGGCGAACGGCTGGTGCCGCTCTCGACGTTTGCGACGCTGCGCACGACGGCCGAGCCGCGCGAGTTGAAGAAGTTCCAGCAACTCAATGCCGTCCGGATCCAAGGCGTGATTCCGCCGCCGGTGCCGCTCGACCAGGCCTTGCGGTTTCTCGAAGACGAGGCGCGCGGCATCCTGCCGCAAGGGTTTACGATCGACTACGCCGGCGAGTCGCGCCAGCTCCGCACGGAGGGCAGCAAGTTTCTCGGCACGTTCCTGCTCTCGGCGCTGCTGATCTACCTGGTTCTCGCGGCCCAGTTCGAAAGCTTCCGTGATCCGTTCATCGTCCTCGCAGGCTCGGTGCCGCTGGCGGTGTCCGGGGCACTACTCTTCTCGTTCCTGGGATTGACGACGCTCAACATCTACAGCCAGGTCGGACTCATCACCTTGGTGGGTCTGGTGTCGAAGAACGGCATCTTGATCGTGGAGTTCGCCAACCACCTTCAGGAGGCCGGCAAGAGCAAGCTCGACGCCATCATCGAGGCGGCGGGTACGCGGCTTCGCCCCATCCTGATGACCACGGCCGCAACCGTCGTCGGCCACTTTCCGCTCGTCATCGCGACAGGTCCGGGTGCCGGCGCGCGCAACAGTATCGGCATCATGCTCGTGAGCGGCATGATCATCGGCACGCTCTTCACGCTCTTCGTCGTGCCGTCCATCTACGTCCTCATCGCCCGCACCCGGGTGGCGGTGCCGGCGAAGGCGGATGTCGAGGTCCGGGTCGGCGGGCTGGCCGAGGCCGCGGTGTAAGGAGTAGTTTCCTTCGTGCTCTTCGTGTCCTTTGTGGCTTGTATGATCCAGGTCGCCTCGGACCCGAGAAGGAGGGCTAGATGCGCCGCGCTGTCATCGCTATCGCTATCACTATCGTGCTGACTCTCGCGGGACTGGTTGGTGGCGCCGGCGCGCCCGAGGCCGTTCAACCCCGCAGGCTCAAGGTGCACATCTCGGTCGATATGGAGGGTGTGGCCGGCTGGGAATGGTGGCAGGCATCGATGACAAGGTCGATGCCGCGATCTTCATCGGTTATCACGCGGGCACCAACAATTCAGCCGGTGTGCGCGCGCACACTTTCTCCAGCGCGAATCTCACACGAGTCGCGCTCAACGGCACGAACGTCACCGAAGGCTCGTGGAACGCCGCGATCGCCGGCCAGTTCGGCGTACCCATTGTCATGATGTCGGGAGACGATGCCGCCATCGCCGAAGTTCGCCAGGCCGTGGGAAACATCGAAGCCGCGGAAACCAAGCGCAGCCTCGGGTTCCACTCCGCGGCATCGCTGACTCCGCAAGCCTCGGTCGATCTGATTCGCCAGCGCGTGCAGGCGGCGCTCGGGCGGGTTGCCGAGTTCAAGCCGCTCAACGTGCAGATGCCGGTCACCGTCGACGTCAGCTTCAAGAATTATCTGCCCGCCGAAGTGATCGCCTACCTGCCGCTCTTCGAGCGGACAGACTCACATTCCATTCGGTTCCGAGCCAAGGACATGGTCGAGGCGTCGGCCATCATGTCCTTCATCGGTGATTACCGGCCGGATCTGACGCCTTGAAGGA
>JAIVJN010000158.1 GCA_020200025.1 Acidobacteriota bacterium
GATGATGCGCGGCTGGTGCCCGTCCGCGACCACGATCCTTGTCAACTCGTCAGCGGCGGCGACTTGTACCACGGGCAGTTAGGACCCCAAGTGGTTGAGAATCCTGCCTTCGAAGGCGGCTGAGCACAGTGTCGGGCACACTCTTCATGCCAATGTGGTACGTGTCCCTGGCGCCGTTCCCCCCTTTTGCCCGCCAGTTTGCGAGGCGCTCTTCTTGAAGACGATCACTCCGAGTCGGATGCCACGAAGCAGGACCTCGGTGAGGAGTCCGACCATTGACGCCGACGAGAACGAGTTGCTCGAGTCCGTCGAACGCGGCGAGTGGAAGTCTGCCGGCGGCGGCAAGCGCGAGCGGGGTCGCTTCTCACGATACGCCAAGGCCACGTTCCGCAAGGATCGCCGGCTGAATATCCGGCTCTCGAGCGAGTCTGTCGGTATGCGTTGCGGCCGCCGCTGGCGCAGGACCGGTTAGACCTGACCAGCGACGGCTCGCCGGGGCAACCGTCAGGAGAGGGTCATGAGGACGCGACCGGCGCGAAGCCGTCCGGGCCCGGCGCGTATCAGTGGGCCGAGTTGATGCGGCGAACGTCTGGGTTCGATGCTGGCGTGCCCGGGCTGCAGAGGGCGTTTGCGTCGGGCGCTGATCGAGCAGGCGCCAGTCGTCCAGCGGATCCTGCGCCGCTACCGCACCGTGCGCACTGCAACGCGGAGGCGGGCCAGACGGTCTTTCACATCCCCCTGCACGTGCTCGCCGGGCGGAGCTTTACCTGGCCGCCGGGGTAAACCGGAACGTCACACGCATCGAGCCCACCACTGATCGATCGCCAGCCGCTCCATGCGAGCCTCGGTCCATCGTGGTGGGCCTGCGCGGAGCGCCGCCGTCTGCTGCCCTGCTTTGACATCGACCGCCGGGGGTCTACGATGTCCTTGACAATCGCACACAGAGGCCCTCAATGCGTCTAACGATCGCCTTGAAAGTCATCCTGGGGCTGGCAACCCTCGTTTCGATTGGTGGCGCCTCGATGCTCGTCGTGTATCGCGGCCTGGGCGCGCTGCAGCGCGATGTCGATGAACTGGGGGACGTCGCGGCACCCCTCGTCGCAGCCGCCCACGAGATGGAGATCAACACCCTCGCGCTGGGGCTCAGCGTGTTGAAGTATCTAGACACCCTCCCCGCCGCGGATCGTGCCCGTGCGCAGAAGGATCGCGTTGACTTCGAACGGTTGCACGCGCGCTCTTTGCAGTTGACACGCACGCCTGCGGCAGATCAGCTGGCCGCCGGGCTGAAACACATGCACCAGCGGTTGGCGACGACCGGCCAGGCCATGATGGCACAGAAGGACCGCGAGGCCGATTTGTTCGCGACAATCATGTCGCACGTCGAGCAGATGGACCGCATCCTCGCTTCGGAGCTGCAGGGCAGAGACCCCTCCGGGAGACCGCGTACCTCAACGCCGCTCGTGGCCTCGATGAAACTGGAACGCGACATCGCTGAGATCGGCATGTGGCTTTCGCACTATCAACAGGCACGCAGTCCCGGATTCCTGGCGCGAATCCGCTCCAGCGAGATGACGTTCCGACTGGCGATGGCGGAGCTCCTCAGCAGTCCGGAGCTGAGTTCACGTCAACGCGGTGGCGCGCGACAGGTGGAGCAGCTTTTCGAGGAGATGATGATCGCGACGCGGGCGGTGCTCGCCATCGGGGACCGGCTGCAGTCCGAACGGGGCCGGTTCGCGGTGCTCCGGACGCAGATCGATGACCTGCTCGACGACCACATTCAGCCGCTGGCGATTGCCGAACTCGCCGTGCCGGTCCGCAGGGCCGACGCCGAAACCGCCTCGGCCCTCAGAACGGCCCGCCTTCTGATGGCGCTGTCTCTGGGCGCGGCCGTGTGCATCGCGTTCATGCTCACGCGCAGCGTGACAGCGCCAGTGCAGCGGCTCATGGCAGGTACGGACACGATTGCACGCGGCGACCTGAGCTACCGTATCGCCCTGACCGGCACCGATGAACTCGCCGAGCTCGCACGACGCTTCAACCGCATGGTCGCCGAACTGCAGGCGACCACGGTCTCGAAAGACCTGCTGCAGGTCAGCGAGTCGAAGCTGCGCGAGACTGTCGGTGAACTGCGGCGCGAGATCGCTGAACGCGAACACGCGCAACGGGAACGCGCCAGGCTCGAGGCTGCCCTGCGCCGCAGCGAAGTCATGTCGACGATGGGCTCGCTTGTGGCGGGCGTCGCGCACGAAGTGCGGAACCCGCTGTTCGGCATCTCCTCGACAGTCGACGCCCTGGAAGCGCGCCTGGATCGCCACGGCGTGACGCAGTACCAGCAGCATCTCGGCGTTCTCCGCGGCGAGCTGACTCGGCTGACCAAGTTGATGCAGGACCTGCTCGAATACGGCAAACCCCCGGCCCTGGACCTCAATTGGGTCGCAGTGGATGCGATGATCACCCAGGCCGTGGACGGATGCCGGCCCCGCGCCACGCAGGTCGGGGTTCGGCTCGTCACGCGAGTCGACCGGCTGATGCCTCGCCTGAGGGTCGACCGGCGGCGCCTGACCCAGGTATTCCAGAACCTGATCGACAACGCCCTGCACTATTCACCGCCGGGCACCCAGGTGTGCATCGAAGCCCGGCGGGTGGACGACGGCGCAGGGCACGAATGGATCGAATGCGCCGTCATGGATTCCGGGCCTGGCTTCGACGCACTCGACCTCCCGCGTGTGTTCGAGCCGTTCGTCACCCGGCGACGCGGCGGCACGGGCCTGGGGCTGTCAATCGTACATCGGATCGTCGAAGCCCACGGGGGCGGCGTCGGCGCATCGAATCGCGCCGAGGGGGGAGCGGTGGTCATGCTGTCTCTGCCCCTCGAGGCCGACTCAGCCGACACGGCGGGGGAGTAGAACGGTGCTGAAAACGATCCTCATTGTTGAGGATGAGGCTGCCGTGCGGTTCGGCATCCGCGATTTTCTCGAAGAGAAGGGCTTCGAGGTCGCGCAAGCCACGAGCTGTCAGGAGGCGCAGGAGGTGTTCCGTGCCACCAGGCCCTCCGTCGTCATTCTCGACTATGTCCTGCCGGACGGCTCCGCTCTCACGCTGCTGCGGCCGTTGAAGCAGATCGATCCCACGGCGGCCATGATCATCCTCACGGCGCATGGCTCCATCGACCTCGCCGTCCGGGCCATCAAGGAAGGGGCGGAGCAGTTCCTCACGAAGCCGGTGGAACTGGACGCCCTGCTCGCGATCATTCGCCGTCTGATCGACGATCAACGAAATCGCCGCCGGCAGCTCACGGGCCAACTGCGCGCCAGCCGTGACGTCGTCAATCCGTTTCTCGGAAACAGCGTGGCCATTCGGGAGCTCGAGGTGGAGGCGGGGAAGGCTGCGACCACCGACAGCCCGGTGCTGATTCGGGGCGAAACGGGCGTCGGGAAAGGCGTGCTGGCCGCCTGGCTGCACTCCCGAAGCCCGCGGGCGGAGGAACCGTTCGTGGATCTCAACTGTGCTGCCCTGTCACGCGAGCTGCTCGAATCGGAGCTGTTCGGGCACGAAAAGGGCGCGTTCACGGGAGCGGTGGCCACCAAGACAGGATTGTTGGAGGCTGCGCATGGGGGGACTGTTTTTCTCGATGAGATAGGCGACATGGCGCCAGACGTCCAGCCGAGGCTCCTGAAGGTGCTCGAGGACCAGCGCTTTCGGCGGCTCGGCGATGTTCGCGACCGCCGCGTGAACGTGCGGCTGTTGGTCGCGTCGCATCGCGATCTCGAAGCGCTGATGTCAGCGGGCCAATTCCGCAGCGACCTGTACTACCGCATCAGCACGATCCCGCTCAGCATCCCGCCGTTGCGAGTCCGCGCCGAAGACATCGCGGTGATTGCCGGACATCTGCTGACGCGGTGCGCAGCCGACCTCGGCCGACGCGTCGAGCTCGCTCCCGACGCGGTCAGGCTGCTGCAGAGCTATGCATGGCCTGGAAACATCCGCGAGCTTCGCAACGTTCTCGAGCGCGCCGTCCTGCTCAGCGAC
>JAIVJN010000159.1 GCA_020200025.1 Acidobacteriota bacterium
GTATCTTCCTGCGCGCGTCGCCTTCGGGCGGTTCGTTGGCTTCGAAGTGGGCTGGATGATGTGGTTTACGCGTGTGTCGAGCCAAGCCTCGGTGAGCAACGGGCTTGCCATTGCATTGGCCTTCTACTGGCCCCCGTTGGCGGACGGGATGCCGCGCACGGCGCTCCTGACGATCGTCACGGCGGTCCTCGCCTGGATCAACGTGCGCGGGATCCGCCAGGCGTCGTGGGTGGTCAACGTGCTGACCATCGGCAAGCTTGTCCCTCTCCTGGTCTTCATCATCGTCGGGATCTGGTTCATTCAAGGCGAGCGGCTGACCAGGGCGCCTGAGGTCACGGTGACCCAGGTGGGAACGGTGGCGCTGCTGTTGATCTTCGCGTATGGCGGATACGAGGTGACGGGCATTCCGGCGGGCGAGGCCTCGCATCCACGACGCGACGTGCCGTTTGCCTTCGTGATGACGCTGATCACGGTTGCCGTGGTGATGACGCTGACCTCACTCGTCGCAACCGGTGTGCTCCCAGACGTTGCGGCGACGCGCACGCCGCTAGCGGATGGCGCGGCGCTCTTCATGGGCGCCGCCGGCGCCCTGCTCGTCAGCGTCGGTGCCGCGGTATCGATGACCGGCAACAACATGGGTCAGATACTGTCTGGCTCGCGGACACTCTTCGCGCTCGCCGAGAACGGCGACTTGCCAGGCTGGTTCGCGCGTGTGCACGCGACGTATCGCACGCCTTTCAATGCCATCCTGTTCACCTCGGTCGTGGCGATGGTGCTCGCGCTGAGCGGATCGTTCGTGCAGCTCGCGGCGGTCAGCGCGGTGGCGCGGCTGGTGATGTATCTGGCGGTGTGCAGCGCCACGCTCGTCTTGCGGCGGCGGATCCCGGATGCCGACATGCGCGCGCCCGAGTTCACCGCGCCGCTCGGTCCTGTGGTGCCCGTGCTGGCGTGTGTCGTCGCGCTCGGCATTTTGGCGGGAGCCACGCCGCAGCAGTTGCTCGCCGGCGCCGCAGCGCTCGCCGGGGGCGCGGTCCTGTACGGCGTTGCCGGGCGCCCTTAGAACCGGAGGTCACCTAATCTGGTGTGGGGTCTGACCTGGTGCAGGGCGCACCCTTACGGTGCGCCAAGAGCGGGCCGTGAAGGCCCGCCCTACGTACCCGTCTCACGTGAGCGACGAGACTAAGGTTCCTCGTCCAGGATGTGCGCACGCTTATTCGCCTTTCGCAGCGCCAGGATCGGTTCGTTCAGGAACTGACAGAGCGGCATCAGCGCTTTGAAGGTGGCGATCAGGTGCTGGCAGAAGTCGGGGCGCGCGGCGAACTCGGCAGCCTCTTCGCGAAATCCCAAGAACTGGCGGTGTCTCAGGTACTCGGCCGACGGGTGATCCTTCGCAAAACCGCGCGGGACCCGTGCCATCTGCTCGCCCTTGAGCCCGCCGATCTTCTTGAAGGCTGGCGACGCGGCGAGCGCCTCGAGTTGCCGGTGATGGCGTCCCACATGCTCTCGCACCGCCTGCAGTTGCGACGTGTCTGGCGCGTGCAAGCCGCCGCCAATCCAGACGGCCTTTGGCGCCACCTCGAAATACAAGGCGGCGCCGTTCATGCGTCCGAGCCCACGATGCGGAAAGACGGCGGCGACGTTAGTCTTGAGCGGCGCCTTGTTCTCGCTGAACCGTGTATCGCGCCATTGCCGGAACAACGAGATCTTCGGATCCGCCACCATTTCTGGCGCAAAGGACGCAAACGCCTCCGACACCTGCCCCACGACGACGAGCATCGGCCCACGGACGTGCTTCTCGTACTCGTCGCGGCGCGCGTGAAACCAGGCGCGGTCGTTGTTCCGCGACAGGGCCCGGAGAAACGACAGCGTCTTTGCAGTGAAGGGATTCGGCAGGTTCACCCTGATTCTCCAGTGTGGAACGATTCCAGATTACACCGCGGATGCGGATATCCTGTCTTCGCGGCCCGCGAGGGGATGGCGTGCGCGCCGTTTGCGCTGGCGACGAGATCGCCACATACTCGAAGCGCTCACAACGGCGGCGGCCAGCCGCACGCTGTGATGCGCGCAGTCCGCCGATGCCCATCGAGTCGATCGCCGAGCTCCATTACGAGTTGTCGTCCCTGCTCGGGGAGCGGGTCACCAGCGCCGCGGCAGTTCGCGCTCATCACAGTCACGGCGAGTCGTGGCACGATGCCGCCCCGCCCGATCTGGTCGTGTATCCGACGACGACCGACGAAGTCGCGGCCGTCGTATCGGCCTGTGCTCGGCGCCGGGTGCCCATGGTGCCTTTTGGGATGGGGAGCTCGCTCGAAGGACACGTCAACGCCGTACGCGGCGGCGTCTCGATCGATCTGACGCGGATGGTGCGCGTCCTGCGCCTCTCGGTCGACGATCTCGACGTCACCGTCGAGGGGGGCCTCACGCATCGCAAGCTGAACGACCACCTGAAGAACTCGGGCCTGATGTTTCCGATCGATCCGGGTGCCGACGCCACGATTGGCGGAATGGCCGCGACACGGGCGTCGGGCACGACGGCGGTTCGCTACGGCACGATGCGCGACAACGTGCTCGGGCTGACGGTCGTCACCGCTGACGGCCGCGTCGTCAACACCGGCGGTCGCGCGCGAAAGTCCGCGTCTGGCTACGATCTGACCCGGCTCTTCGTCGGATCGGAGGGGACGCTGGGTGTCATGACCGAGATTACGCTGCGCCTTCACGGTCGTCCCGAGGCCGTCAGCGCGGCCGTCTGCCCGTTCTCGAGCCTCGATGGTGCCGCCAACACGGTCATCGCGACGATTCAGTTGGGCATCCCCGTTGCCCGCATCGAGATCATCGACGAGACGCAGCTTGCCATCGTGAACCAGTACTCGAGAACCAGCTATCCGCTCGCCCCGACGCTCTTCTTCGAGTTCCACGGTGCCAGTCAGGCTGCGGTCGATGAGCAGGCGCGGTCCGTCGAGGAGATCGCGGTGGAGAACGGCGCTCAGGGATTTCGCTGGACGTCCACGCCAGAGGAGCGGGCGAAGCTCTGGGAGGCACGGCACGACGTCCTCTATGCCACGATCGCGTCGCGGCCAGGAGCGCGCGCGTGGACGACCGACGTGTGCGTGCCGATCTCGACCCTCGCCGAGTGCATTCGCGAGACCCAGGCCGACATGCGCGCGAGCGGGCACGTCGCACCTCTCGTCGGGCACGCAGGGGACGGCAACTTCCATTTGATCTTCATGGTCCGCGCGGAAGACGTCGAAGAGCTGCGCCAGGTCGAAGCGCTGAACGAGCGACTCATCGCGCGGGCGCTCCGATTCGGGGGCACGTGCTCGGGCGAGCACGGCGTCGGTCTCGGCAAGTTGAAATATCTGGCCAACGAGCATGGCGCCGCGCTGGATCTGATGCGCGCCATCAAGCGCGCGCTCGATCCACACGACTTGATGAATCCGGGGAAGTTGATCCCGGCGGAAGGATGAGACAACACGAAGGTCACGAAGCTCACGAAGAAGATCCAAGTTGGTTGCTCTCATGTGAATCGAGAGCAACTCGGTTGGGTGTTCCGTTTCGTGGTCTTCGTGAGCTTCGTGTTCTTTGATTCATGAGCTAGAGTGACTGCGCGTGGCCAGACGTAAGCCCGAACCGTCCCTCCTCGACATTGCCGACAGCACGCCCGACGACACCAACGGCGCCCCGCCGAGCGGAGGCGCCGCCGGTGGCGGAGGCTTCAACGACGGCTTCTCGTCGGTGGCGCTGCACGAGGCGGCGCAATCTCGCTATCTCAACTACGCGCTCTCCGTCATCACGTCGCGGGCGCTTCCGGAGCGCTACACCGAATGCCGCCTGTCGCGCCTCTCCGACGAGATGCTGCAGGAGATCGAGCAGGAGACCGTCGCCTTCCGCCCCAACTACGATGGCACGCGAACCGAGCCGGTGGTGCTGCCGGCGCGGCTGCCCAACCTGCTCGTCAACGGCGCGACGGGCATCGCTGTCGGCATGGCCACCAATATCCCGCCGCACAACCTCGGCGAAGTGTGCACCGCGCTCGTCAAGCTGCTCGACAACCAGGAGCTCTCGAGCGCTCAGCTGTGTCGCTACATCAAGGGCCCCGACTTTCCTACCGGCGGCCACATTCTGAACTCGCCGCAAGAGCTGCGCGATCTCTACAAGGCCGGACAAGGCACATTGCGGATTCGTGGGACTTGGGAGACGGGACCCGTTTCGCGAGTCGGAAAAATCATCTACCTCACCAGCGTCCCCTATGGGGTGAACAAGGCGCAGCTCGTCGAACGAATCGGTGAAGTGGTGCTCGGGAGGAAGATGCCGCACCTCCTGGACGTCAGGGATCTCTCGACCGACGACGTCCGCATCGAGCTCGAGCTGAAGAAGGACGCCGACGAGAACCTGGTGATGGCGTATCTCTTCAAGCACACGCCGCTTCAGACCACCTTCGCCGTGAACATGACCTGTCTCGTCCCGACGGAGAACGAACAGGTCGGACGACCCGAGCGGCTCGAGCTGCACGAGCTGCTGTGGTACTTCCTCAAGTTTCGCCTCGACGTCGTCACCAGCCGGCTCGAGCACGAGCTCGAGCAACTGAACACGCGCATGCACATCCTCGAAGGCTTCGAAAAGGTTTTCGACGCCCTCGACGAGATCATCCGGATCATTCGTAAGTCGGATGGTAAGGCCGACGCGGCCGAGAAGATCATCAAACGCTTCGAGCTCGATGCCGATCAGACCGACGCCATTCTCGAACTGAAGCTGTATCGGCTGGCGCGCCTCGAGATTCAGGTCATCCAGAACGAGCTGGCCGACAAGCGCAAGCGCGCCCGCCAGCTCGCGGCCCTCCTCAAAGACGAAGCTGGCCGCTGGACGCTCGTGCGCGACGAGATCGAAGCGATCCAGAAGAAATACGGGTCGCCCCGGCGCACGCGGATCGAAGAAGCCGAGGAGGTGGAGTACACCGCCGACGCGTTCATCATCGAAGAGGACAACGTCGTGATCGTGTCACGCGACGGCTGGGTGAAGCGGCAGAAAGAAGTAAAGGACCTCTCGACGACGAGGCTGCGGGAAGGGGACAGTGTGCTGGCCGCGGTCGCCGGCAGCACGAGGGCGACGATGGCGTTCTTCACCAATTTCGGCACGGCCTACACCGCCCGCATCGTCGACGTGCCGGCGTCGACCGGGTACGGCGAGCCGATTCAACGGCTGTTCAAATTCAAGGATGGGGAGCGGGTGATCGCGGCGTTCAGTCTGGATCCGCGCGCGCGCGTATCTTCCCTGCCTCCGCCCGTGCACGCGCTGGCCGTCACGAGCGACGGCTACAGTCTCCGTTTTTCGCTCGAGCCGCTGCTCGAACCGAGCACGCGCGCAGGTAGACGCTATGCGCGGATGGCCGACGAGGCCGAAGTCGTGGCGGTGGCACTCACGACGGGGGCGGAGACCGTGATCGCCGCCACCCAAGATGCGCGCGCCATCCTGTGCCGCGCCGACGAAGTGAACTTTCTCTCGGGCCCCGGCCGCGGGGTGATTCTCATCAAGATCCGGTTCCCGGACGACAAGGTGATCGGGGCGATGGTATCGCGCGGCGACCGCGACTTGATGATCGTCGAGACGTCGCGCGGCGCCGAGCAGACGATCAGCACGGGCAAGTACGAGGTGACCGGGCGCGGCGGCAAGGGGCGAGAGCTGCTGCAGCGCGGTCAGTTCGTGCGGATGATCCCGCCGGCGGTGGAACCGCCGGGCTGCTAGCAGACGAAACCCGGTTCGTTTTGTCCTACCTCACAAAAGGAACCAGGTTGCTCTCGAGAATTGTGAGAGCAACCTGGTTCCTTTCACGAGGGCAACCAGGTTGCCTTCATGAGAGCAACCAGGTTGCCTAGTCTTGCCTAGTCCTGCACGCTCGAGCGGGGCGCGACGCCCAGCTCGCCGAGCTTCGCCGCCATGTCCTCGGCGGACGTGGCCGGCTTCACCGCCTTGTCGACCGCCAGGATCTTCCCGTCCTTGCCGATGTAGAACGTCCACCGGTTGGCTAGCCCCCTCTCGCTCAACACGCCGTACGCCTTCGCGGTCTCCTTATTTGGATCGCTGAGGATGGGGTAGTCAGCCTGGTATTCGGCGCCGAACTTCGTGTTGTCCTCCAACGGATCGACGCTGGCCATGAAGTACGTCACGTCGTACTTCTCGAGCAGATGCCCGTTCTCCGCCAGCGACTTGCACTCGATGGTACAGCCCTCTGTGAACGCTTTGGGAAACCAGGCGACGACGACCGCCTGCTTGCCCTTGAAGTCGGCCAGGCTGTAGGTCTTGCCGTCGCTCGCCGACAGCTTCCAGTTGGGCGCCGTATCCCCGGGCTTCAGCTCGGGCGTGCCCTGTGCCATCGCCGACGCGCCAAGCCCGATCAGAAGAGCCGCCGCCGCGGCCAGATGAACCGCCAGAGTCGCCTTCATCAATACCTCCAGGAGCTCGATGGAATGGGCCAGGTCGACGCGCGAGGCCTCGAACGGCCCGCGCCCGCCGACCACATTCTACTGACTCGACGCTCTGACTCGGTACCGGCACCGGAACCTGTCCAGCTCGGCGGCAGGAACGCACACCGCGTCGCGATACAATTTTCGTTGGTGGCTCCGTCGGCTCGGCGCATCGTGGCCTTCTCGGCCGTAGCTGCGGTGCTGCTGCTGGCGGCCGCGCTGCTCGTTGTCCACCTGCCCGTCGTTCGCGTCCGCATCTTCGATTTCGCCGTCCGGCAGCTCGCCTCACGCTACAACCTCGACCTGCAAGCCGCGCGTCTCGACTACAACGTGCTCTCGCGCCGCGTCTCGCTGAGCGACGTGCGACTTGCCGCGCGCGGGCGCGAGGCCGATCCCTTCTTCACCGCGCGCCGCGTCGAGGTCGTCTTGCCCTGGTCGATCGTCCGTGGCGTGTTCGCGTTCAGTCAGATCGATCTCGACGGCGCCGTCGTGGCGATGCGCCGCTACGAGGACAGCACCTCGAACCTCCCGGCGGGAAGCGGTGTGACGGACCCGAACAGACGGCCTCTTCGCCTCGACATCCGCGGTCTGGCCATCAACGGACTCGACTTTTCGTATGTGGACGCGGTGCGGGGCATGCAGATCGCGGCCGGCGACCTGCACGCGGATCTCGCGCCGGGAAAAGTCGGCGGATTTGCAGGCGTCAGCGGTCCCCTCGAGATTCGCGGTGGGGTGCGGCTGCAGTTTGGCCAGCGAACGATCGCGGCGCAGCCACTCGCGGGCAGCATCGGGTTCGACGGATCGAACGTGAGCTTGCAAGACATTCGGCTGAGGACCGCCGAAGGCACCATCATCGTCAACGGTCGCGTCGAGCGCGTGCTCGATCGCACGGCGCTCGATCTTCGCATCGAAGGTGACGCCGACGTGGCGCGGGCGGCCGAGTGGGGCACAATTCCGATCGCGCTCAGCGGCTCGACGACGCTGAGCGGAACGATCAGCGGTCCCGCTGCGTCGCCGACAATTCATCTGAAGACGACCAGCAACGCGCTGGTCATGGGCGACGTCTCGGGGATT
>JAIVJN010000160.1 GCA_020200025.1 Acidobacteriota bacterium
GACCTGATCCGATTGAACGTCGAGCAGGAACATGTCGGGAGAGTCGGCGGCGATGTCGACGGTGAGCTCGCGCACGAGTGTCTCCTGCAGCGAACGGACACCGACGATGAAGAAGCTGCCGAGTCCTACGGCCAGGATCACGATGCGCGCCTGACTGCCGGGACGACTCAGTTGCAGCACGGCGTGGCGGAGTGGAAACCAGCGAGCGTGCGCCAACGGCGCCATCGCCCGGATGAGGGCCGTGCCTGCCAGGTGCAACACCGCGGTCGCACCCACGAAGCCTGCCGCCACGACCAGTCCCACGCGCAGCGATCCCGCTTGCCACACGGTGAGCCCGAGCAACCCGAGCACCACGGCCCCGGTCACCAGGATGCCGAGGAGATCGAGACGCCGAGGCGGGCTTTCCTCGCGGAGGAGCAGCGAGGGTTTGACGTGACGCACGTCGAGCAGCGGCACGAGCGAGAACAGCACCGACACGAGCAAGCCGATGCCAAGGCCCTGCGCGACGGCTGTCGAGGTGAGCCCGTACTCCACCTGGACATTCGGCGTCGGTCGAGCCGCGAGTACCGCCGGGATGGCGGAAATCGCGGCTCCCGCCAGGAGGACGCCGACTGCGCTCCCGACCAGGCCCAAGGCCGTGACCTGCGCCATGTAGACGGCGAGCAACTGTCCCGAACGCGCTCCCACGCATTTGAGAATCGCGATGCTGCGCATCTTCTGCTGCACGAACACGCGCGTGACGCTCGAGACACCGATGCCACCGAGGATGACGATCACGAGCCCAACCAGGCTCATATAGTTCTCGGCACGCGCGAAGTCCTCGCCAATGTCGTCTTCGGTGGACTTGTACGAACGCACCCGCACGAACGTCTCGGCGAAGTCGCGCCGCAGCGCGAGCACGAGAGCATCGAGCTCGGCGTCGGGCACCCGCAGCAACTGCTGATAGGACGCGCGTGCGCCGAAGGTCAAGAGTCCCGCCTTGCGCAGGTCCTCGATATCGATGAAGACGCGCGGCCCCAGGCTGAACGCGCCGAGGCGGCGACCGGGCTCGGATTCGATCACACCGCGAATGGTGAAGCGTCCGGTGCCGATGACGAGCGTATTGCCGACGGCCACGTCGAGCTGTGCGAGGAGCTCCGGACGCACGAGGACACCAAAGCCGCGAAGCAGGGCGTGATCGTAGGGCTGTCCCTGCAGCTTGAGCGCTCCGTAGTAGGGGAAGCCCGGCTCCACGGCGCGCAGCTCCACCATGCGCGTCTTTTCGCTCTGCGCGGCGCGCGCCATGGTGCCCAGTTCGACCGATCGAACGGCTGTTGCGCCCGCGTCTCGTAACCGTGTCTCGATTCGCGCGGCGAGCTCCGGCTCGATCGCGCGATTGGTGGAGATGACGGCGTCGCCGGCAATGAGCGAGCGCGCGACGACGAACGTCATCGGCGGCCGCCCGCGCTGACGCAGGCTGTCGTCGTGTCGTCGAGGGGTCGGCCATCGCGCAAGCTGAGCTGCACGTCGGCGAGCCCGGCGATGCCCGGATCGTGGGTGATGAGCACCAGCGTCGCGCCGCGCGACCGCTTGACCTGGAGCAAGAGGTCGAGAATGTGATGACCGTTCGTCGAATCGAGATTGCCGGTGGGCTCGTCCGCCAGAATGAGCGGCGGATCGTTGGCGAGCGCCCGCGCGATGGCGATGCGTTGCTGTTCGCCGCCAGAGAGCTGCGACGGATAGTGATGTCCACGGTCGTGGAGACCGACTTCGTCGAGCAGCTCCTGCGCGCGCCGGCCCGCGCCGCGCCGGCCGGCGATCTCCATCGGCACGAGGATGTTCTCGAGCGCGGTCAATGACGGCACGAGATGGAAGAACTGGAACACGACACCGATCTTCTCGCCGCGAAGACGGGCGAGCGAGTCTTCGTCGAGCGCGGTGATGTCGACGCCGGCCACGCGGACACGCCCGGTCGTCGGCGCGTCGAGTCCTGCGATGAGACCCATGAGCGTGGACTTGCCGCTGCCCGAGGGTCCCACCACGGCCAGAAATTGCCCGTCGGGAACGTCCAGGTCGAGCGGGTGCAAGATGGTGAGTGGATGGCCGCCGCTCTGGACCGTCTTGCTGACGGCGCTCAGCGCGATCATTGCGCCCCGTTGTTCGGTGGCGCTTCCATCCCGGCCAGGATGACCTCGAGACCACGGTCGAGCGCGCGCTCAATGATCGCCGATAGGTTCTTTTTCAGATCGCTTACGGGCAGGCCCCGCAAGCCGTCGTTGCCGCCGAGTGCGACGATCAAAATCCTGGGATTGCCGTCGAGCGACCACTCGAGGCGCCGCAGGCCGCCCGCCGACGTATCACCGGAGACGCCGGCGTTGATCACTTCGTAGTCGTAACCTTCCCGATCGAGCCGCGCTTGAATGCGTGTGGGAAAGCTTTCTGCGGCCGACAGCCCGAGCCCGGCGGTCAGGCTGTCGCCCAGGACCACAATTCGGGGGATGCCGTCACGACGGACGAGGCCGGTGCCGCGATCGGGAACCGACGCGGCCGCGGCAGGTGCGGCGTCTCGCGCGTCACCCGCGATGCGCGACCCAGGGCCCGGCGCACTCGCCGGCCCACCACAAGCAAGCGCGACAAGGAGGCCGAGGAAAGAAGCGAGGAACACAACCGTGCGATACACCAAGGACCTGTGTCCTTATTATACGTGCCTCGTTTGCGGTGAAGTTCCGGTGCGGCCGCGCTATTCGTCGACGTAAACGACGACGGCAGTCGCGTTGTCGGTCGCTCCGGCCGCGAGCGCCGACTCCACTAGTCCGATGGCGACGCGTTCGGGGCCCGGTGCCTTGTCGAGGGCCTCCGCAAAGCTGGTCGTTTCGGCGTGTCCGTGCACGCCGTCGGTGCAGAGCAGCCAGCAGTCGCCCCGCTTCATCGCTTCCTCGCGCAGCGTGGGCGACAGATCCTCGTTGACGCCGATGACGCTCGTCAGGACGTGCCGCATGGGGTGCGTGCGCATGGGCGCGTCGTGCGGCGAGCCGGCCGCCAGGAGCGCAGCGAGCCACGTGTCGTCGCGCGTCAAGAGCTCGAGGCCGCCGTCGCGCCAGCGGTAGATCCGACTGTCGCCCACGCTCGCGAGGACCGCCCGATCGTCCGACAGTCGCCGTGGACGCGCCGATTGGCCAGCCGAACGGCGGTCGCGAGGCGGTTGGCGTCGAACGATTGCGCGGGGTCGACACCGAACGGCCAGGTGAGGTCGCGTGGCTCGCGGCTCTGCTCGATGAAGCTCGTGACGGTCTCGACGGCGAGATGCGAGGCGACTTCACCGGCGTTGTGACCGCCCATGCCGTCCGCCACGACAAACAGGCCGAGCCCGACATCCCAGTACATCCAGTCCTGGTTCATCGGGCGCGAGCCACTCTTCGTATAGCCGCCGACCGTGAGCCGCATGGCGCGGTCTGGATTATACGCGACTGGATACTTGGTATACTCGTGCCCGAGTGATCAGCGGTGCTCTCCAGCCCGTCGTCGCTCGGAGCACGACCCTGTTGGAGCGTGGGCTGGCAGGCGCGGCTGCCGATGCGCTGGCGCCGCTCCTGCGATCGCACGCGCTCTCGCGCGAAGATGAGCTGACCATCCGCAGTCTGCTCGCCGAGACGCTGATGATGCTGGGCGAGCTCTCTCAGGCGACCACCGCGCTCGGCCGCTCTCCTGACACGATACGCGAAACGCTTCCCCCGGTCCTCCGGTCCACGCTGTGGCGGGTGCACGGGCGCATCGCCTTCGCGCGGGGCGAGCAGTCGCGCGCCATCGCGTTGCACGGCCGCGCGCTCAAACAGGCGGAGATGGCGCACGATTCGCGCTCGATCGGCCTGGCGCACTACGAGCTCGGACTGTGCTACCAGAAGGTCGGCGACATGGCGATCGTGCGCGAGCACATCGCCGAGGCGGCCGCCGCGCTTCATGCCGCCGGCGACCGCCGACACCTCGCGCTCGTCCACTCGCTCTCCGGCCTGATGCTGTGGCAGACGGGACGCTACGACGAGTCGAACGCGGCGCTTCGCCAAGCCGAGCGACTGGCCGAGGCTCTTTCCGCCGACGACGTCCTCGCCATCGTGTGCATCAATCAGGCGATCGTGGCGCTGTCGCGGCATCGTTACGAGCAGGCACTCGCGCTGGCAGAGCGAGCCGTCACCTTGCAGGAGGGGCTTGGCCCCAATCAAGGGCTGGCCGGCGCGCTGGCGACCCTCGGTCAGATCTGCGTGCGCATGGGTAATCTCGGGCGGGCCGAAGACGTGCTCCACCGCGCCCTCGAAGTCCGCAGCGGCGCGCGCTTCCACGAGACCACGGGAGCCGTCTACGACACCCTCGCGCAGATGTCACTCATGCGAGGGGACTACGAGAACGCCGCCGAATATTTGCGCCAGGCAGGCGAGGCGTATGGAGCCTACGGCCGCCAGACGAGTCGCTGGTACGAATGGTCCGTCAGAGTCATCACGGCACGGTTGGCGATCCGGCGATCGAATCCGAACGAAGCGCTGGCGATCGCCGATGAGATCGCCCGCTCGAATGCGGCGCCCCCGGCCGAGGCGCTGGAAGCCGAGCTCATTGCCGCCGAGGCCTTGCTGTCGGCGGAGCGTGTCGACGAGGCGGACCAGCGCTTGCGGCTCGTGGAGTCGAGGCTCGACCCGCGCACCACGCCAGGCGCGTGGGGCGCGTTTCTGCGCTTGCGTGGCAGCCTTCACGCCCGCGAAGGCCGCCCGACCGAGGCCTATCACGACATCGCGCAAAGCGCGAGCGTCTTCGAGCTCGTCGGCGAGCGCTACCAGGCGGCGACCAGTCAATTGGCCCTGGGTCGGCTGGCGTCGAGCGCCGGCGCGCGGTCCACGGCTGAGCGACACTTCCAACACGCCGCCTCGGTCTTCGCGTCCCTTGGCGCCAGTCGCGACCTCGACGAAACGCGGCGCGCCATCGCCGAGCCGCCGTCGCTCGGGACGGGCGAATATGTCGGATCGCCGGCCGATGCCGACGATGCGCTCGTGAGGCGGTTGGTCGACGCCGCCATTTTGCCAGACTTGCTGGCGCGCGAGCTCGCTGCGGCCCTGCTCGAAGCCCTTTCGGCCGACGCCGCCGTCGTGTTCGCGCATCTCGCGAGCGGAGACATCCGCCCCCTGGCCTCGGCTGGCACCGATCCCGACGGCGCGAGAACGATCGCGCGTCTTGCCGCGCAAGGGGCGGTGTACGGTGCGGGAGCCTTGGTGGTGGAACCCGTCGGGCGCGAGGCCGACGGCTCACGCTTCGTCGCGGTGGCCTCGGCACGGCCGCTCGGGCAACCGCTGCTTCGCCGCCTCCGCATGTTGGCGGCCGTGGCGCGTCAGGGCTTCGAGCTATGTCGCGTCCGCGAACGGCCGAGCACGCCGGTGGATCCGGGGGTGGAGCGGCCGCTGGAGCCCGTGATCGCCGGCTTCGTGTGCGCCAGCGCGCCGATGCACCGCGTGGTCGACCAGATCCAGCGATTGCAAGGCAGCGACCTCACCGTGCTCATCACCGGCGAGAGCGGCACGGGCAAAGAGCTCGTCGCGCGCGCCATTCACGTCGGCTCGCCGCGAAGTGCGGCGATGTTCCTGCCCTACAACTGTACGACCACGACACGGGAGCTCGCCGACAGTCAGCTCTTCGGGCATCGACGCGGCTCGTTCACCGGTGCGGTGTCCGATCAGTTGGGCTTGGTCCGCACGGCCGCCGCCGGCACGTTGTTCCTCGATGAGGTGGGCGATCTCCCCATCGACGTGCAGCCCAAGCTGCTGCGCTTTCTCGAGCAAGGCGAGATCATGCCCGTGGGCGACACACGCCCGCAGCGGGTCGACGTGCGCGTGCTCGCGGCGACCAACGCCGATCTGGAGCAGCGCGTCGCCGAGGGCAAGTTTCGCGAGGACCTGTACTATCGGCTGAGCGTGATCCGGATCCACGTCCCGCCATTGAGGCAGCGCCGAGAAGAGGTGCCGCACCTGACCACGTACTTCCTGCGGGAGGCGTGCGAGCGGCTCGGCAAGCCGGACGTGCAGCTCAGTTCCGCCGTGCTCGACCTGTTCGCGCAGTACTGGTGGCCGGGCAACGTGCGCCAACTGCGTAACGAAATTCAAAGGGCCGTCGCGATGGCGACGCCGGGGGGCGTGGTCAGTCCCGACCACTTGTCGAGCGAGCTGACCGCCGAGACACCGGCGCCAGGAGGATCGTCAACCTCGCGCGGCTCGCACACGCTGCTGCGCGGCGGAGAGACGCTCGCCTCCGTGGTCGACGATCTCGAGCGCGAGGTGATCCGCGAAACCTTGTCGCGTCAGCGCGGGAACATCTCCGAGAGTGCGCGGGCGCTGGGGCTCACGCGCCGTGGCCTCTACCTGAAATTGCGGCGCCTGGGCCTCGAGCCCGCTCCGGAAGTGCATACTAAGTAAGCGTTCTGGCGCTGCGCTGATTAAGAGGTATCCAGGCACAGGCTGCATTTATCTGCATAACGAGTCATATCCTGCACTCTTAACGAACGTCCCGCACACAAAGTATCCAGCTCTACCTCTGGGCGGCCGAGGCGGCGCGGAAATTGGTTAAGGCTCGGACGGGATTCGCACCCGCCCCTCCTGCGTCGGAGGGGCAAATCTCGCTCGTTTCAGTCTGGGGGGAACCTGTGGCCGCCACTCGCTTGCCGTTTCCGATTCGCACCTCGAGCCACGAGCGAGCCGCCGTGCGGCGGCAGATCGCGCTCCCGGCTCGCCTCACCTGGAAAGATGCGTCCGGCGCCGTGCGTTTCGCGTCCGTCGTCACGCGTGATGTGAGTGACGTCGGCGCCTTCGTCGAGTGCGACGCGGCCGCGCCGATTCCGCTCTATCGGCTCGTCCACGTGCAACTCGAACGCCCCGGCGGCACCGACGAGGCCCTGCCGGCGCGCCTGCGTGATGGTCGTGTGCTCTCGGCCGTCTGGCGGGTCGGTCCGTGCAAGGCCTCGACCGGCACGCCGTCAGGCTATGCGCTACGTTTCTTGATCGATCCGCACGACGCCAGCCTGCGCCCGACCGCGCGGCGCATGGCTGTCGCCAGCTAGCAGCCGGGTCACCGCCAACTTC
>JAIVJN010000161.1:0-2397 GCA_020200025.1 Acidobacteriota bacterium
GGCAGCGCCGGTCCGATCTCCCAGCGCGGCTGACCTGCTACACGGAACTGCACCCTCGCCCACCGGGAGGCAGAGTCGCACGATTGGCCAGGCCTGAAAATTGACAATCAGCCGACCTGAATTCTAGCGATCCGCCGGCTTATAAATTAGCAATTAGCCGACGTCGAAACTAGCAATCAGCCGTCCACGGCGCTAGAATCGCGTGTGGTGCCCCGCAAGACCAAGCCGTTTCCCCGCTACCTGGCCGCGCGTCTGCGCGAGGCGCTGGCGGACACACCGGCCGTCCTGATTCACGGGCCGCGGCAGAGCGGCAAAACGACGCTGGCCCGTACCGTCGGCGAGCCGCGTGGCTACCGCTATGTGTCATTTGACGACGAAGCCGTGCAGGACGCGGCCAGACGCGACCCCATCGGCTTCGTAGAAGGGATGCCCCGGCGCACGATCCTCGATGAGGTCCAGCGCGTCCCCGAGATCTTCACGTCGCTGAAGGCGGCCATCGACCAGCGGCGGACGCCCGGGCGGTTCATCCTGACGGGCTCCGCCAACGTCCTTCTCGTGCCGCATCTCGCCGACTCGCTCGCGGGCCGCATGGGCATTCTGCGCCTGCATCCGCTGGCGCAATGCGAGCTCCTCGACAAGCGGCCGCGCTTCATCGAGACGCTGTTTCGCGGTGGCTTCCCCACGAGAATCACGGATCGGCTCGGCACAGCGCTTGTCGAACGTATCGTCGGCGGGGGATACCCGGCGGCACTGGCGAGGCGCACACCGGCCCGGCGGCGCGCCTGGTACCGCGATCTCGTCGACGCGCAGATTCAACGCGACGTGCGTGACGTGGCCCGCATCCACTCGCTGGACGCCCTGCCGCGGCTGCTCGCGCTCACGGCATCGCACACGGCCCAGCTGCTCAACGTGTCGGATCTCGCAGCGCCGTTCCAGATGGCGCGCCAGACGATTCATGACTATGTCACCGTGCTGGAGCGCGTCTTTCTCGTCGAGCGATTGCCACCGTGGCACAGCAACCGGCTGAGTCGTCTGGTGAAGGCCCCCAAGCTCCACATGGGGGACACCGGACTGGCATGTGCGCTGCTCGGCATCGACGCCGGCGCGTTGTACGGAAATCGCGATCGACTCGGGCCATTGCTCGAGACGTTCGTGCTGCAGGAACTGCGGCGTCAGGCGAGCTGGCACCCTGATCCCGTGGACTTTTTTCACTATCGGGACCGCGACGGTTTCGAAGTGGATATCGTGCTCGAACGCGGCAGCACCTCGGTCGCCGGCGTCGAAGTGAAGGCCGCGGCCAGCGTGACCGAAGCGGACTTCCGCGGGCTGCGCAAACTGCGCGAGGCGGCCGGCCGGCAGTTTGCCGCGGGTGTAGTGCTCTACGACGGCGCGTCAGCGGTGCGATTCGGAGAGAACCTGTTCGCGGTCCCCTTGCGGATCCTGTGGGGAGACCCCTGACTTCCTCGAGGCGGCCGGCTGCCAGGTCACACGGTCTTCCTCAATTAATCGAGACTGATGTATGCGGCACACCGTTGTTTCCGCGACTGCGTCCTGCCTTCGGGCAGGTCGGCTTCTCGCGATAGTTTCACGAGCGACTCCAACCAGTCGTCGGCGGCGACCTCGAAGTTGATCGAGTGTACGCGACGGGGACGGTTGAGGGTTGGTAAAATGCGCGCATCGTGTCGAAACGGTATTCGACGTCAACCCTCATTGACTCGGTGACCTGTGTACCGTGGCTGGCGGCTGAGGGCCCGCTGGCGTACACGCCCGAGAACCCACCTGCCACCGATTATTTCTTCCAGTACAGCTGGATCTTGCCGGACATCTTTGATTTCAAGGCTCACAAGCGCCGCCACCACTATTTTGGTACGCCGATTCGAGATCATGCCAAACCGCTGTTTGAGTTCTGGAGGCAGGCGAGAAAGCGCGAAGTCGACCGGGTGTATTTGTCGTTAGGGTCCTTCGCCCAGAACAGGCTGTGCGCGCCGGTGGCCGTGTACCGGACAGACCTTGGCCCACATCACGACTCAGACCGGTGGCTCTTCATCCACATGGAAGCTACCAGTGGGTCAGTCCGGCCGATCAACCTCACGTGGAAGAGGGGCACGTCCTCCTGTATCGGGGGATCCAACGAGAACGGACGTTCCAGTATCCAAGTTTGGAACCAGATCGACAGCCGGTGGCGAACCAGCGGACCTGGAACCGCTACCTTGTCCTGCAGTGGAGCATGCTGTCGGATTCGATGCGTTCCTTCAATACCATCCACGACCGGACAAAGCGCTGCGAAACCGCGTGCCTGAATGACGGGACCTGGCTCGCTGACCGATTGGCCGCCGAGGCGGGCTTGGACATCGAATCGGATCGGTTTGCGCACGTCCTCTGGGAGGCAGCGACGAG
>JAIVJN010000161.1:2588-7913 GCA_020200025.1 Acidobacteriota bacterium
CAGGCGAAAGCGATGGGTTCGCTCGATCGGATCGTGGACGAACGTGTGCAACTCCCGACAGTCGCCACACGTGCAGCGGATCCTCCCCTCCTGACGCCAGTCCTTCGGAGCTTTCGGGGGCTGCTCACTGCGGGCCAGGAGCATCGTCGCGGCCTGATGCCACAGGTGTTGGTAGTCGTCATCTGCGGAAATCGTGTTACGGTCTCGCCCGCGCACGAGTGAGAGCGCTGAGACGATCACTCGGGCCGAGTCAAACGAGCGAGCGGCCGCAACGGCGTTGCACGCAGCGCGGCGCAGGTCCGGTGCCTCGATGGCCGCAAGGCTGTCGAGAAGCGTGACGACCATCTCCGCATCCGACTCAGTGACTCTCCGCGGATCGTGCGGACGTTGCAGCCCGTCATCCAGATCAGACGCAGCGGAGCGCCTCTGCGGTTCTGGGAGGGCCTCGATAATCGCCGCGGCAATATTCCGCAATCCGCTCAGCCACGCCGAGTCGACTGCGCGATCGTGTTCGTGGACGAGGCGGTAAAGCAGATCCACACATGCTCCACGTCGCGACGGCACGTGAGCGCGCGCCAACTTGGAGAACGAGTCGCCCGCTCTTCGAGCGCCGAGCAACGCCGCGTTCGCGGCCAGCGCTTCGTTTTCGCTGCCGTCGTATGCTCGTACCACGATGTCGTTGACGAACGCGTCAAGAAGCGCGGCATCCGCCAGTTGGCCGAGGACCATGACCATGTCGGGTCGACTCGGTTCCTCCCCCTCCATGAGGCCGCCGGCATTGGCAAGCTCGCGCTTCCACGACCTCACGATCCGGCCCGCGGTCGAACAGGCGGCTGCTCGCTCGGTGCGTGACGCAGACGGGAGGCTGCACCGCTGGGCGATGTCCTTCAGATACGGCATGACCGCGCGCACGCCTCCCAGCAGCAGCACGTCGACGAAACGATGGCGAGGCCATATGACAAGAGCCGCGCGACGGTAGGACCGCTCGAAACTCGCTCCTTCGTTGCCCGTGGCTTCGGTCAGCCGCTGCTGGTCGGGAACGGCATCGTCCAGGGCGCCGGCTGGCAGCAGCTCGTTCTCCTTCAGGGGCAGCTTGCCGAAATCGACGGATCGATTCTCGGCGTCTACCCAGTGATCCACGTAGTGCCAGGCGTCTGACACCTCGATCACATCGAACCCATCATGGACTGCGGCCTCCTGTTCGTCCGCGAGATCCTCTTCCTCGTCGGACCCGTCGTCGTCCTGCCATCCGGAGCGCCTGCCGCCATACCCGTACATCTCGAAGTGCGGCTCGGCCGGACCCGTCTCGGCGATATGCACGATGCCAAGGTGCGCGACGCATCCGGCCCGCTCCGCCGCCTCACTCAGCACCTGGACACGCGCTGCGTCCTGGCCTTTCAAGCCCGCAAACGACAGTCCGGGAGCGCTGTACTGGTGCTCCAGCAACCACGCGAGCTTCATGGGTGCGCCGCCTTTCCGAAACGTTGCCCCCAATGTTTTCGCGGCTGCCACAACCTCGCGTTCATACACTGGTGGCGTCAATGCCGCCTGCTGCTTCTTCTTGCCCTTCTGGGCCAGGCTGAGGCTATACGTCAGGCAGACGCGGCTGCCATGGGTGATCGGTCTGACCTCGTGCTCGCAGTCGGCATAGAACGCGGCAAATCTCAGTTCCGACACGGACCGCTGTGTCGACAATCGTGTGCGCACCGCGCCCGTACGGCGCGCGCTGCGCCCGCTTGATGACCGCCTCAATCTGCGACGCCGGCACCGGAAAGGACAGCAGGCCGACGCCGTCAATTTCGACTCGCGGGATCGGCGCGTCCAGCGAGCCTTGGACAAAGAACTCCCCAGCTCGCTCGACACCAACGAGCAGCGCTTCGAGTCGCTTCAGCTTGTGATTGTAGGGAACGACAATCCGATCGCTGGCCATGCACGAAAGGCTACCTAATTCCGGCGGTGCAGCCAAGAGTTCGGACTCAGCTGAAGCGCGGTCCGGTGGTCCCGCTTGCCTCGTCAATGCAGCCACCCACTTGGTCATCTACTTGACATATTCTGTCACCGCGCCCGCGAGTGGATCTGCTTCAAGTCCGGCATCGACAGCAGTCAGGTGGAGCATGGCGAGCAACCGTCAACGGCACGACGAGGAGGCATGGACGAAGGCGAGGGTGATTTGCCGGCTCACTGCGCGGCAGGTCGAGATGGCCCGCGCGCTCGGCCTGAATCCGAGGAAGCTCACTGGTCTGCGGCCGAGCCCGAAGGAGCGCAGGAGGCTCCCGGTTGGCGACTTCATCGAAGAGTGCTTCGGGAAGCGGTTCGGCAGCGACCAGCACGCACGTCAACCGAAGCCGCCGTCGCGTACGCCTTCGACCACGACTCTGGACGCGGACGTGGCGGAACGCGTTCGGGATCCGGCGCGTCAGTTGAGCGATCTGGCCTGCTACCTAGTGAATCTCGCCAACGATCTGCAGCAATGGCTCGCGCACGGCGCGATCGATCCGGACGTGCTGCCACAGGTACGTGAGGAGCTGCAGGAGATCGTGAAGGCGCTCGACACCGGAGAGTCGATCTCGCCGATTCCGGCGATTCCACCTCCGCCGCCGCCGAGGCGCCGCGGTTTGTCGCGGCGACGCAATGAGGAGCACGCCTTCGACGAGGAAGAGATCCCGTTCTGATCGTCGATCACTGCCGACCGCCCATCGTCGGCAGATGCCGCGCACCTTGCGTCGATGTGCTCGCCGAGACCCGTGGGCGTGGACGACCACATCCCGGCGGCCTCCTGAGCTCAAATGGATTCGAGATGGCTGACGAGCTGATCGTCTCCGATCCGACGATTCTCGGCGGCAAACCGTGTGTCCGCGGGACGCTTTGAGGGTCGAGTTCCTCCTCGAACTGGCGGCGAGCGGTGCGACGCAGGAACAGATTCTCGCGCAGTATCCGCAGCTCACGCAGGATGGCTTGGCGGCGGCGTTCCGGTATGCCGCAGACGTACTGAAGGGCGAGCACGTCTGGAATCTCAAGACGACTGCGTGAGGCCGCTCGACTTTCCTCGTCTTACCGACGAGAGCATCGCCACTGACGTGATCGCTGGCCTCCGGGCACGAGGCTGCGACGTGCGGTCCGCCGATGAGGAGCAGCTGATCGGCTGCGCGGACGGTGAAGTCCTGGTACGCGCAGCGGCCCTGCATCGCGTCGTCGTGACGCACGATCTCGCGTTCGGCAAAGTTGAGATCCGTGGCGGCGCATCATTCGTCGGGATCATCCACCTCCGGCCCGGGACACATCTCGGCCGCATTCATCCTCGCCATGGTCGACGCTCTACGCAAGTCCTCGATTGACGTTCAACCGCCGTTCATCGTCGTCGCCGAACGGCGTCAGACCACCATTCGAGTTCGCGTTCGTACTGCGCCGCCGTGGTAAGCGAAAGCTGGAACTGTGTAAGAACTGTGTAAGGTGGCTCGAAAAGCGACGACGAATACCGAGACTGACGGAGTCGCACTGAGCAACGTGTTTTGCAGCTAAGTCGTTGCGCGAATGCGCGATAGGGTGTGCCGGTGTTCGTCAGCGTCGCTCGGACAATTCGCTTTCCAAGCGTGCTCCTTCAACCACTCGGCCATCTCTCCATTTAGAATCAATAACTTACTGGCACGACTGGGCAGCAGAAACGTGAATTGTGTAAGACCTCCTAATGTGCCTCGATCACTTACGGGCTTTTCCAGTATAGCCGCGCAGCCGGATGCGTGTTCCGTTAAGAACTCATCGGGTCTGCACGCGGCTCGATGAACATCTGAACTCCGTCGCGCTGTTCGGACGCCGAAGGCTGGAGACCCACGAGCCGCTTCGGCCTACTGGGACGAGCGGGAAACTTCTCAGAGCGACAAACGCGCGTCTTATGGATGGGCTCGCCGGCGACGCCCTTTGGCCGGGCCGACCCGAAAACGTCTCCACTTGCACATTCGCAGTTTAGGGAAACAGTTGCGCACGTGAGTATTCGGGCGAACGCTCAGGAGGGTTGGGAAGCGTGCCCTCGGCATGACACTGAGGAAGCGCTTCGAGATTCAACAGGAGAAGATATGACAACCGATCGATTTCGATCAGCGCTGGTGAACTTGGCGCTGGTCGTTACCTCGGCAGGTGTCGCGAGCGCGCAGCCGGCCGCCGCGTCGCTCGAAGATCTGAAGTCGCTGGAGAGCGCGACGAGGGTCACGGTTGTAGATATGCAATTACGCAGGTTCCGGGGCACGATTGCTGACGCATCCGAGTCTCTGCTGTTGCTGCGCATCGGAAGCGAGACTCGCCGGTTCGAGGTGGCGGAGATCCGCTCGGTCCATATCCGCAAAGAGGACTCGCTGGTGAACGGCACACTACTCGGCGCCGCCGTCGGCGGTGGTTTGACGTCCCTGCTGTTCCTGGATAACGAATGTCGTGACGATCCGATCTGCTACAAGGCCGTCTTCGCGTACGCCGGCCTGGGTGCTTTGGCTGGCCTTGCCATTGACGCCTTGATCCATGGGACCATGGTCATTTACGAGGCGGCGGCGCGGAGCCAGCGCACGCTCCGTGTCGCGCCAATCACCGGTGGCGGGCGGCGGGGCATTGCGGTCATGATCGGCTTCTGAGGGAGCTGAAGCTGACACGGCGCGATCTGCCATTCTCAGAACCGACATGACGAACGCGCAGGCGCTAGAACGTGGGCGGGAAGCATTCCAGCGAAAGGCGTGGGCCGAATCGTACCGACTGCTGCAGATGGCCGAGCGGGAGGCCGCGCTGGAACCCGAAGATCTCGAGCGGCTCGCGATGGCAGGCTATCTCATGGGACGCGACGACGAGAGCGAGAGCGCCATGGCGCGCGCACATCAGACGTTCCTAGATCGAGGCGAATACGAAGCGGCAGCACGATCGGCGTTCTGGGTGGGGTTTGGACTGGTAGGGCGCGGCGCGATGGCGCCTGCTGCTGGTGGTTCGCCCGCGCCGAACGTGTACTCGACGAGCGACAGCTCGAGTGCGTGGTGCGCGGATATCTCCTCGTTCCCGCCGCAATTCAACGCATCATGCAAGGTGACCCGGCTGCCGCCCACGCGGCATTCACGCAGGCGGCCGGCATCGCCAGCCGGTTTGGCGATCGGAGCCTGTTGGCGCTGGCCTGTCACGGACGCGGGCGCGCCCTCATCCGCCTCGGAAGCATAACCGAGGGCGTGGCACTGCTCGATGAGGCGATGGTCTCGGTGCTCGCAGGTGACGTGCTGCCCGTGTTGGCAGGCGATATCTACTGCAGCGTGCTGGAAGGCTGTCAGGAGATCTTCGATTTGCGTCGTGCACACGAGTGGA
>JAIVJN010000392.1 GCA_020200025.1 Acidobacteriota bacterium
GCTCAGGACGACCGTATTCCCCGTTGCGCTGGCATTCAGCTGAAACGCACCCTGTGCGCGTGGGGCCACGACGCTGAGGAGGATGAACAGGCCGCACAGGCCCGTGGTGAGTCGCGAAGAAATCATCGGCGTCTCCCAGAAAAGAACTTGTCGGGGCCGGCGTCGAGCCGGCCGTGATTGCGGCAAGGCGGGGGTGCCGTCTACGGTTGACAGGCAGCGAGAGGACGAGACGCGCGAGCGCCACGTCCCTCTCATTGCATCGGCCTGAACGTTGAACCGCTTTATGGTCCAACGTTCTGCCTTCTTTCGTTGTGCCTTCTTTGCTTTCTTCTGCCTTTCGACTTGACGCAGCGTCTTGTTCCGCACGCTGTCAGGGAGTGTACCCCGCCTGCAAGTAGGGGAAGACGGTCCATCCCGCCGAGCCGCGCGGGTCACCGATATAGGCCGCGTTCGGGCCCGGGTTCGAGCCGCAGTGACTCGAGATGACGTCCCACGCGTGAATGTGTGGGGCGCCCGCCTGGAAGTCTGGAATGTCGGCGAAGTTATACGCAATGACGTCCTGCGACATATCGCCCACGACGCCGCGCTTCCAATTCAGCCCGTAGCGGTTGTCGATCGCGCGCAGGCGGCTCAAGACCCGAAAGAGCCACGCGTTGTTGCCGCACGACCTCTGCAGCTCGCCGCCGTAGGCCGCGGCAACCTGGTTCGTCACGCTGGCCACCTCACCCGTCAGCGTGCCCAATCCCACGCTGTTCGGCGCGCGACGCGGTCCAGGGGGTGGCGCCGTGCTCGACACGAAGCTCGTCGTGCCCGCGAGTGTGCCGCAGGCGAATTGGGCCGTCAGGTTCACGGTGTAATTGCCGGGTCCGGCAAGTGCGCTCGCCCTCGTGGTGTTCGGCGCAAACGGCGTCGAGACGACGGCTACACCGTTGTAAAGCACGTCGAGACGATAGCCGAGCACGCCCGGGAGCGCCGGCCAGCTCACATTGGCAAACCCGTAGGATGCAGAGCCGGCGACCGGGATGGCCGCCCCGCCGCACGGGCTACCGGGCGAACTGAACGCCAGAACGCTCGACGGTGCGCTCACGCCTCCGGCACCAATCGCCCTGATCTGCAGCGTGTGGGCGCCGTTCGGCACGGGTGCGAGCAGCTGAGAGGTGCTGACGGCCAAGGGAATCGACTGGCCCGCAAACGGCCCGCCGGTCACTTCGAGGACCAGCCCGCTGAGCGTCTCCTTAATAGAGCTGGGATACGTCACACGTCTCTCGCGTGCGTTCGAAACACACACTCGAGGTGGACACTCTTCAGTTGTCGCGGAGGCAGCGGGCTGGGAAACCCTGACTCGCCGGGCGGTGAGTTTACTACTTCTCCTGGGCGCCGGCAAGAAATTGCCAGCACTCTCCGGCGAGGCTCAGGGGTTGGAGGCCTGGAGACTTGGAGGCGTGACGGAGTGAGCGTAAGAGACCTGAGGCTTGGAAGGATTGCAGACACGCGAATCTCAAGCTCGAGAGGACTCGACGGGCTGCTAGAGCCCCCAAGCCCCAAGCCTCCAAGGCCTGCCCGGCCGCAGCGCGGCTCTGAAAACCCGTTTGATATAGTCGCCGCATGTCCCCTGTGCGAAAGATCGGCGTCTTGACCGGCGGCGGCGATGCCCCGGGCTTGAACGCCGTCATCCGCGCGGTGGTGAAGGCGGCGTGCAACGCCGGCATCGAAGTCGTCGGCCTCGAGGACAGCTTCGACGGCCTGCTCGACCCGTCGCGGACGCGGCGGCTCACGCCCCGGGACGTGACCGGTATTCTGCGGCTCGGTGGCACCATCCTGGGCACCACGAACCGGGGGAACCCGTTCGAGTACCCGCTCGACGGGCCCACCGGCAAAATAGACTACTCAGAGCGCTGCATCGAGACCTTCGGGCAGATGCAGCTCGATGCGTTGGTCGTCATCGGCGGCGACGGCACGCTCAACATTGCTCATCAGTTCTACCTCAAGGGCATCCCACTCGTCGGTGTGCCCAAGACCATCGACAACGACATCTGGGGGACGACGAGTTGCTTCGGGTTCGATACGGCCGTATCGTTTGCCGCCGACGCCATCGATCGGCTCCATTCGACCGCCGAGGCCCACCGCCGGATTATGGTCGTCGAGGTGATGGGCCGCTACGCTGGGTGGATTGCCTTGCACGGCGGCATCGCCGGCGGCGCCGATGTCATCCTGATTCCGGAGATTCCCTACGACTTCGACATCGTCGTCGAACGACTCCGCGCGCGGGAGGCCTTTGGCGCGAAGTTCAGCGTCGTGGTCGTCGCCGAGGGTGCGAAGCCCATCGGCGGAAAAGTGACACTCCTGGCCGAAGCCCGGGCCGGCGTGGTCGAGCGTCTCGGCGGCGCAGGCGCGCTCGTGGCGCGTGAGCTCGAGCACCGTACCGGCAAGGAGTCGCGCTACGTCGTGCTCGGGCATTTGCAGCGCGGCGGCACCCCGACCGCGTTCGACCGCGTGCTCGCCACTCGCTTCGGCGGCAAAGCCGTCGAGCTGCTCACGCGAGGCGACTTCGGCACGATGGTCGCGAACAACCCGCCCGATCTCGTGCCGATTCCCCTCGCCGACGTCGTGGGAAAGACGAAGACGGTGCCGCTCGACTACGATCTGCTGACGACCGCGCGCGCCATCGGCGTGGCGTTTGGTGACTAGCAAGCAACACGACGCGCACGAAAGCCACGAAGAAGGAGTTCGACTTCATTCCGAGCTGGTTTCCTCCGTGACCTTTGTGATCTTCGTGTTGTCTTTCTTGATCTCGCGAAGCACGTCCAAATACTTCAACGCACCTCCGGTATTGAAGAGCACGACTGTTTCGTCGCGGCCCATCCGGCCCGTTCCGACCAGGACGCGAATCGCCGCGAGGGCGGCGCCGCCCTCGGGCCTTCGGCCGGTGACCGGACGGGATCCAGCCGATGGCCTCCATCTCGTCGAAGGCTTTCCACATGCCGACCAGCCCCGTGCCACCCCCGGTTGGATAGATGATCCAGTCTGGAAGGCGCCAGCCCAACTGCTCCGCGAGCTCGTAGCCCATCGTCTTCTTGCCTTCGATCCGGTACGGCTCTTTGAGGGTCGACACGTCGTACCAGCCGAGCGCGTGACCACGTTCCGCGGCCATGCGTCCGGCGTCGGTGATGAGACCGTCGACGAGGGTGACATTCGCGCCGTACAGGTGGCATTCGTCGACGAACGGCTGCTTGGCGTCCTTCGGGATGAAGACCTCGCACGCCAAGCCTGCGGCGGACGCATACGCCGCGGCGGCATTGCCGGCGTTGCCCGCGGTCGGCAGAGCGATGGTCGTGGCGCCAAGCGCCGCTGCCCGCGTGATGGCGGCAGATTGCCCCCGAGCCTTGAACGAGTTGGTCGGATTGAGCGACTCGTCTTTGATGTAGAGCGCCGAGAGCCCGAGCCGCGCGCCGAGCCGTGCCGCAGGCATCAGCGGCGTGAACCCTTCGCCGAGTGTGACTGGTGTGTCACCGGGTAGCAATGGCATCAGCTCGCGGTAACGCCACATCGTCGGCACGCGGCCAACCAGCGACTCACGCGACCACACGCGGGCGGCGGCCAAGTCGTAGCGGGCGAGGAGCGGAAGCGCGCACGCGGGACAGAGAAAGTGCCGCTCGCGGGGATCGAACGGCCCCGCGCCGCATGCCGAAGCACATTCGAGGTGAGTGAAGTACGACATCAGGTCAGAATGAACTCGCAAAACCACCAACACGAAGACCACGAAGTTCACGAAGATTCTAAGGGCCGCCCTCGGTTCCTTCGTGACCTTCGTGATCGTCGTGTGGTCTTGGCAGCGTCCGTGTTTGCACTATTTTCCCAACAACTCGAGATCTTTTTTCTGCTGCAGATCGTCGATGGCTTTCACGTGCTGATCGGTGATCTTCTGCACTTCATCGAGCGACCGCTTCTCGTCGTCTTCGGAAATCTGATGGTCCTTCAACATCTTCTTCAGCTTGTCATTCGCCTCCCGCCTGACCACGCGCACGTGGTTGCGCCCCTCTTCCGCCATCTTGTGAACGTGGCGGGACAACTCCTTGCGTCGCTCCTCCGTGAGCGCAGGAATCGGGATGCGGATGATCTTGCCGTCGTTGGCTGGGTTGAGCCCGAGGTCGGAGCTACGGATGGCCGACTCGATCGCCTTGATGAGCGACGGATCGAAGGGTTGCGCGACGATCAGTGCCGGCTCGGGAATCGACAGCGCCGCCACCTGATTGATCGGCATCCGCGAACCGTACGCTTCCACATGAATCACGTCGAGGAGGCCGACCGAGGCCCGTCCGGTGCGCACACCTGCCAGCTCCTTTCGCACGAAGTCGATTTGCCCGTCCATTCGTTTCTTGACTTCGGCGAAGAGTCCCTTCAGATCGGATACGTCCATGGTGAATCCTCGTCCGTGCAGAGTTCAGAGTGCAGAGTTGTGTGAAGAGTTCAGAGTGCAGCAGGGTAAGAGCACAGCTCGCTGATACGACGTTCCTGCGCAACTCTACACTCTCCACTTTGCACTCGAGTCTGCACTTTGCACTCCGCACTCGTTCACGCCGTCACCGTCGTCCCCACCGGCTCACCCATCACGACGCGCCGAATGTTGCCCGGCGTCCGGAGATTGAAGACGACGATGGGAAGGCGATTGTCCATGCACAGGGAGATCGCGGTGGCATCCATGACCTGCAATCGTTCCTGTAGCACCTGCAGATACGAGATCTGCTCGTAGCGATCGGCATCCGGGTCCTTGACGGGATCCGCCGAATAAATACCGTCCACCTTCGTCGCCTTGAGAATGACGTCCGCCTTGATCTCCATGGCGCGGAGAGCAGCGGCCGTGTCGGTGGTGAAGTATGGATTGCCCGTCCCGGCAGCGAACACCACGACGCGCCCCTTCTCGAGATGGCGGATCGCGCGGCGGCGGATGAACGGCTCGGCGACTGCGCGCATTTCGATCGCCGTCAAGACCCGGGTGGCGACGCCGTGCTGTTCGAGGGCATCCTGCAGCGCCAGCGCGTTGATCACGGTGGCGAGCATGCCCATATAGTCGGCGGTCGATCGATCCATGCCGCGCGCGCTGGCCGCCAACCCACGAAAGATGTTGCCTCCGCCGATGACGATGGCGGTCTCGACGCCGAGAGCCTGGATCTCCGAGATGTCGGTGGCAATGCGTGCCGCGACGATTGGATCGATACCGTAGCCCTGTTCACCCATGAGGGCTTCGCCCGAGAGCTTCAAGAGAATGCGATGGTAGGACGGCTCGGACCGTACGGGCTCGGTGGCAGAGGAACCGGAAGACATCGGCGAGGTGATTATAGCGTCGAGTGACGGCGGGTCCGATCATCTGTTTGATCGAGACGTTGGGATCGCGCACCGATGGTTGATCGAGCAGGCATGCTTGCGCGTAGTAGCTGTCCAGCTTCCCCTCGACAATCTTGTCGATCACGCTGGCCTGCTTGCCCGAGCCCTCGAATTGCGCGCGATAGATCTCACGCTCCTTGTCCAACACGCCGGCCGGCACGTCCTCGCGTTTCACGAACTTCGGATCGGCGGCCGCGATGTGCATGGCGAGCTCGCGGGCGAGCGCTTGGAAGTCGCCGGTGCGGGCGACGAAATCGGTCTCGCAGTTCACTTCCACCAGCACGCCGACCTTGCCGCCCATGTGGATGTAGTGACCGATCACGCCGTCCTTTGCCGCGCGGCCCGACCGCTTCGCGGCCGACGCGAGACCTTTCTTGCGCAGAATCTCGACGGCTTTGTCCATGTCGCCGTCGGCTTCGCTGAGCGCCGCCTTGCAGTCCATCATGCCTGCGCCCGTCTTGTCGCGCAGTTGTTTGACGAGCGCCGCCGTGATTGTCATGTCGAGTGTCTCCCGTGAATCCGTACAACAAAACGCCGGCCCGTGTCGCCGGCCGGCGCTGAGGAAAAACGAGACCGGGTTTCGTTCTCGATTGCCGAGTGCGCGGAAAAACGAAACCCGGTCTCGTTCTTCAGTGCGTCGCCGGAGCGGGCGTCTCGCTGGGGCGCTGCGAGCGACGCAGGTTCGCGGGACGCACCGTGCGGCTGGCCTCATCTGCTGCGGCCGTCTCGGCCGCGACACGTTCCTGCTCGGCCATCGCCGATTCGCGCATGCCGCGCCCGTCGGTGATGGCGTCGGCGATCCGCGATGCGAACAGGCGAATCGATCGGAGCGCGTCGTCGTTCCCCGGGATGACGAAGTCGACTTCGTCGGGATCGCAGTTGGTATCGACGATGCCGATCACGGGAATCTTGAGCTTGCGGGCCTCGTCGACCGCAATCTTTTCCTTCCGTGTGTCGACCACGAAGAGCGCATCCGGCAGCCGGCCCATGTTGCGAATGCCCTCGAGGTTCTTCTGCAGCTTGCGCTTCTCTTTCTCCGCTCGGGCGATCTCTTTCTTGGGCATGAGCTCGTAGCGGCCGTCGGTCGCCATCGCTTCGAGATCGCGCAGCCGCCCGATGCTGCGCTGGATGGTGGTGAAGTTGGTGAGCAACCCACCGAGCCAGCGCTCGTTCACATAGAACATGCCGCACCGCGTGGCTTCTTCCGCGATCACGTCCTGGGCCTGCCGCTTGGTCCCGACGAAGAGCACCGTCTTGCCCTCGTTCGCGAGCTTCTGGACGAAGTCTTCAGCATCCTTGTAGCGCTTCACCGTCTTGCCGAGGTCGATGATGTAGATGCCGCTGCGTTCGCCGAAGATGAACGGCTTCATCTTCGGATTCCAGCGCTTCGTCTGATGGCCGAAATGCACGCCGGCTTCGAGCAGATCCTTGATCGCGAGCGGGGTCAAGCGTCCTCCATGGGTCTTTTGATCCTGGCGTGCCGCGGAGACGGCGCGCGTTCAACTACCGCTTACTGAACTGGAAGCGCTTGCGCGCTCCGGCCATGCCGTACTTCTTGCGCTCCTTCGCGCGCGCATCGCGCGTCAGGAGGCCGTCCTTCTTCAAGCGTGGCCGGAGCTCGGCGTTGAACTCGCACAGCGCACGCGCGATCCCCAAGCGAATGGCACCCGCCTGGCCGTTCACGCCGCCGCCTTCGACCGTGCAGAGGACGTCGAACTTCTCCGCGGTTTCGGTGAGCTGCAGCGGCTGCTTCACCTGCACGCGCAAGGACTCGATGGGGAAATACTCGCCGATCTCGCGACGGTTGACGGTGATGGCGCCCGTGCCGGGCCGGAGGAAGACGCGCGCGGTGGATTCCTTGCGGCGTCCGGTAGCGTAGTACTGAAGCACAGCCAAGATTTTATGCGACCTCGATCGTGGTGGGTTGTTGAGCCCGATGCGGGTGATCCGGCCGTGCATACACCTTCAGCTTCCGGTACATCGCCTCGCCGAGCTTGGTCTTGGGCAGCATACCGCGCACCGCTTCCTCGATGAGGCGCTCCGGCCGGCGCTGACGCACGGTCGTCGCACGCTCCTCACGAAGGCTGCCAAGGTGGCCACTGTGACGCCGGTAGAGCTTCTGCTCTTCCTTGCGGCCCGTCAGCTTGACCTTTGCGGCATTGACGATGACGACGTGATCGCCGGTGTCGATGAACGGCGTGTACGTAGCCTTGTGCTTGCCTTGGAGCATCTTCGCGGCTTGCGTGGCGATGCGCCCGAGCACCCGCCCCTCGGCGTCGATTACGTGCCAACGTCTGACGACCGTCGTCGGCGTGGCGACATAGCTGCGCATGAACTCAGATCCCTTGTGTCCCTTGTGCGGCGCGAGGCGTAAACGACAAACCCAAATGATACCGATGTTTCGCCTGCACGTCAATTCGCACGACGGCTGACGAGACACCTTCGACCCGCAACTCGCGGTGTGCCAGCACCCCCCGTATCGCCCTCGTCGGGTGCGCCACCCGTTTCGGGTCGGCAACCACGGTAAGCGCCCTCTTCACTCGTGATCCGACGTCCGCCGCAAACACGAAGAGCGTCCTCCTCGGGACAGCACGCCAGCGACCACGCGTCAACGGCCGCCTCCGCAACAGGTGACTTGGCGCGCGCCGTGCCGCTCCCGGTGCAGCCTATCTTTCGCAGGAACCCTGTATGCCGACGCCGTCAGACCGATAACCGGCACGACGGTACGAGAGTCAGATGCGTCCGCCGATCCAAAAATTGCCATCCACTGACGAATCCGTCACGGCCAAGGCCAGCGCACGCCGCGCGGCGATCTCGGAAACCGCAGACCTGGGCCGAATCGAGGGGCACGGCCGCGTTACGGCAGAGGTGGTATCCCGTTTGCGGTTACCACGGCTAAGAGGGGAGCGATTCGTGCTGTTTCGCCGCGCCAAAAATCTCGTGGGGCTCGACATCGGGTCGAGCGCCGTCAAAGCCATCGAGCTCAAGCCGGCGGGCACCGGCTACCGCGTCGCGGCCATCGGCGTCGAGCCGGTCCCCCCAGACAGCATCGTCGACGGCGCCATCATCGACAGCGCCGCCGTGTCGGACGCCGTTCGTCGCCTGTTCGAAAACAAAGCGTTCCGTAGCAAGGACGTGGCGGCGTCGCTGTCGGGCAACTCGGTGATCGTCAAGAAGATCACCCTGCCCGTGATGACCGCGCAGGAGCTGGCCGAGTCGATCTACTGGGAGGCCGAGCAGTACGTCCCGTTCGACATTCAAGACGTGAACCTCGATTACGAAGTGCTCGAGGGCGCGGCACCCGGCGCGCAGGGCAACATGGAGGTGCTGCTCGTCGCGGCGAAGAAGGACAAGATCGCCGACTACACGGGCGTCATCACCCAGGCCGGGCGCACGCCGGTGCTCGTCGACGTCGATGCCTTCGCCCTGCAGAACGCCTTCGAGGTCAATTACGGGTTCGATCCGCAGTCGACGGTCGTGCTGCTCAATGCCGGCGCTAGTGCCACGAACATCAACATCCTGTCGGGCGCGCAGTCGGTCTTCACCCGCGACGTCTCGATGGGCGGCAACGCCTTCACCGAAGCGGTGCAGAAAGAGCTGGGCTTGCCCTTCGAGGCCGCCGAGCACCTCAAGAAGGGCCAGGACGTGCAGGGTGCGACCTACGAAGACGCACGACCGGTGCTGCGGGCGATGACCGACAACGTCCTCCTCGAGATCGAGAAGACCTTCGACTTCTACAAGGCGACGGCATCGAACGACCGCATCGACCGCATCGTGCTGAGCGGTGGGGCGTCGCGTGTCGAAGGGTTTGCCGAGGCGTTGGAGGATCGGTTCGACACACCCGTCGAGCGCTTCGATCCTTTCCGGCAGATTGCCTTCGACTCGGCACAGCTCGGCGGCGCCGTTCCCGAAGATCTGGCCGCCTTCGCGG
>JAIVJN010000393.1 GCA_020200025.1 Acidobacteriota bacterium
ATATTGTCTGTCTGGCGGGCATCGAGGACATCAACATCGGCGAGACGATCGCCGACCCCACGCACCCGGTGGCGATCCCGGCATTTCCCATCGATGAGCCCACGGTGTCGATGGTCTTTGGCGTGAACACGTCACCGCTCTCCGGGCGGGATGGCCAGTTCGTCACCTCGCGGCATCTTCGCGAGCGGTTGCAGCGCGAGCTGCTTGGCAACGTCTCGCTCAAGGTGGACGACACGGAGACGCCCGAGCAAGTGAAGGTGCTCGGGCGGGGCGAGCTGCAGTTGGCCATCCTGATCGAGACGATGCGGCGCGAAGGGTACGAGATCCAGGTGTCGCGACCCGAGATCGTGGTGAAGGAGATGGACGGCGTCAAGATGGAGCCGGTCGAGGATCTCGTGATCGACGTGGCCGAAGAGTTTCAGGGCCTCGTCATCTCGTTGGTCGGGACGCGCCGCGGCACGATGCGAAAGATGGTCAATCATGGCAGCGGCCGCGCCCGTCTCGAGTTTCGCATCCCCGCGCGCGGGCTCATCGGCTTCCGGTCGCAGTTCCTGACCGACACCAAAGGCACCGGCATCATGAACCACATCTTTGCCGGCTGGGAGCCATGGCATGGCCCCATCGCCTCGCGCACGACCGGGGCGATGGTGGCCGATCGGACGGGCGTGGCCACGGCCTACGCGATGGCGAACCTGCAGGAGCGAGCGGTGATGCTGGTGGCGCCCCAGACGGAGGTGTACGAAGGGATGATCGTCGGCGAGAACTCGCGCGCCAACGACCTCGACGTCAACATCACCAAAGAAAAGAAGCAGACGAACATGCGGGCCTCGACGGCCGACGAAGCCATTCGCATTGTCCCGCCGCACGTCATGGGCCTCGAGCAGGCCATCGAGTTCATCAATGATGACGAGCTGGTCGAGGTCACCCCGAAGAGCATCCGACTTCGAAAGCGAGTGCTCGAGGCAAATCGCCGCCCGAAAAAGGAGTGAGACAAAGCTCGTTGCGCTCGGGCGACACACGACCGAAGAGTGAGACCAGCGCGCTGTCTTGTCGTCGTCGCGTCCTCGAGCCTCGCACAGCCGCGATCCGAGCATTCGCGGATCCTCGTGCCGCTGCTACAATTCGCACAACCACCTCGCGTGGCGCCGATGACGCAGGCCGGGCCTGGAGGCATGATGATGGATGGACCGATTCCCCGATCCTGGACGCCATGGCTGCTGAGCGTGTTGCGCATCGTCGCCGGGTTCTTGTTCGTGTTTCACGGGACGCAGAAGCTGTTTGTCTGGCCCGTCGCTGAACCTCGAACGGCGGCTCCACTCGTCTCGCTCATGGGGCTGGCGGGGATTCTCGAAATCTTCGGCGGCGGCCTACTCGCCGCCGGTCTCTTCACCCGCGTCGTCGCATTCATTCTGTCGGGCGAGATGGCGTTCGCGTACTTCTCGGCGCATGCGCCGCGCAATGTGTGGCCAATCCTCAACGGAGGAGAGCTCGCCCTCTTGTATTGTTTCCTGTTCCTCTACCTGGCGGCGGCTGGTGGCGGTCCCTGGAGCCTCGACGCGATGCGCCGCGGCGGGCGACGGTGACTTGCGAGGCCGGCGCTGAAGCGCGTGCCCGTTGAACGTCCCTGACCAGGACCGCCCGGCTGCGAACACCGTTGTCCGCGTGCGAACACCAGACGTGGCGGCCGTGCCATCGCTGATACCGCGAACGGCTGCGGCCGCTGGCGTTCACACGCTGCGATGGTGGCATGGTCGTCGCTTGGCATCGGGTTGCGAGATCGCGACCGTACCCAACCGAGAGGCGCCGAGCAAATCATGAGCACCGTGATTTACGACATCCGCTACGCCTTCCGCCTGCTGGCGCGAAGCCCGATCGTCAGCTTCGTGGCGGCGCTGTCGCTCGGACTCGGCATCGGCGCGAACACCACGATCTTTTCGCTCGTGAACGAAGTCTTCTTGAAGCCGCTGCCCTTGGAGGAGCCTTCGAGGCTGGTCTCGGTCTTCACCGTCGACGAACGCAACCGACAAGGCTTCGGGGCGTTCGCGCCCAGCTCGCGGCCCAACTTGCTCGACTACCGCGATCGCAACCAGGTGTTCGATGGGCTGGTGGCGCACCAGTTCATCCCGTTGAGTCTCGCGGGCGGATCAGAAGAGCCTGAGCAAATTCCCGGCGAGCTCGTCATGGGCGAGTACTTCACGGTTCTGGGCGCGCCGCTCGCGCTCGGGCGTGGTTTCCTGCCCGACGAGGATGCCGCGCCGGGCGGCGCCCCCGTCACAGTGCTCAGCTACGGTTTGTGGCAGCGCCGCTTCGGCGGCGACACCGCGATCGTCGGCAAGTCCGTGAATGTGAACGGGCGAGCGTTCACCGTGGTGGGCGTGACGGGCGAGTCGTTCAGGGGCACCAATGCCATCGGTGGGCCGCAGCTCTGGGTGCCGTTCGCGATGTACCGCGAAGTGACGACGGGCTTCATGCGGGACAACTGGGAGTCGCGGCGGGCGCTCAACTTCAACGCGACCGCGCGCCTCAAGCCAGGCGTGACCATCGAGCAGGCGCACGCGAACATCAACGCGATTGCCACCGCCCTGGCCGAAGCCTTTCCGAACGAGAACCGCGGGCGCAGCATCACGCTCGTGCCACTGGCGCAGGCGACGTTCAACCCGGTCTTCCGCCAGAACGCGGTCACGGCGGGCGGCTTGCTGATGGTGGTCGTCGGCCTGGTGCTGCTGATCGCGTGCGCCAACGTCGCCAACCTGCTGCTGGCACGCGCAGCCGCCCGGAAACAGGAGATCGCCGTCCGCTTATCGCTCGGTGCGAGCCGCACCCGGCTGGTTCGCCAATTGCTCATCGAAAGCCTCGTCCTGGCCGGGGTTGGCGCTCTGTGCGGTCTGATGGTCACCTACTGGGCCCGCGCCGCACTCCAGGCCCTTCGACCGCCATTTCTTCCCGCCGATGCGCTGTCGATGGCCCTCGACGGTCGTGTGCTGCTTTTTACGGCGCTCGTCGCCGGTGTCACCGGCATCCTCTTCGGCTTGGCCCCGGCGCTGCAATTCTCCAGACCCGACCTGGCGGTCGAACTGAAGGATCGCACCAGTCAGCCGAGCAGCTCGCGCGGCCACTTCACTGTACGCAACGCCCTGGTGGTCGCGCAGGTTGCTCTCTCCTTCGTGGCGCTCGTCGGCGCGGGCCTGTTTCTGCGCAGCCTCGGCAACGCTCGCCAGATCGACACAGGCTTCGAAGCGGAACAGGTGGCGGTGCTCACCTTCAACCTGACATCGCAAGGCACGCCGATCGATGCAGCAATCGAGCGGCAGCGAGAGATTCTCGAGCGTGTCCGCGGCCTGCCGGGCATCGAGCACGCTTCCTACGCGAGCTTCGCCCCGCTTGCCGGCGGCGGCTTTGCCCGCACCGTGTTTCTCGACGGGCAGGACGCCACCGACGCGCGTGCGGGACGTCTCGTGCAGATCAATGCCGTCGCCGAAGACTACTTGGTCACCGTCGGCATCCCACTCATCCGCGGCCGACACTTTGCGGCAACGGACGCCGCCGAATCTCCGCGGGTGGTGATCGTGAACGAAACCATGGCCAAGCGCTTTTGGCCCGACAACGATGCGCTTGGCCAAACCTTCCGATTCTTCGGCCAGCCGCAGGCAATCGAAGTGGTGGGCGTCGCGCGAGATAGCAAGTACAACCAGTTGGGCGAAGATCCACAGCCCTTCATCTATCAGCCGCTGCGGCAGGTGCCGCAACCGGCCGTCACGCTGCACCTGCGCAGCCGTGCGCCCGCCGAAGCGCTCGGCGCCGCGCGTCGAGTCGTGCAACAGATGGAACCCAACATGCCGTTGGTCGGGGTCTTCACGATGGCCGATGTCTTCGAGCAAGCCTTGTGGGCACCGCGCATGGGCGCGCTGCTGCTTGCGGTCTTTGGCGCGCTGGCGCTCGCCTTGGCTTCGATTGGTGTCTACGGCGTGATGGCCTACACTGTGAG
>JAIVJN010000162.1 GCA_020200025.1 Acidobacteriota bacterium
GGGGCGGAGCGTCCCCGCGGGACTAGCGGGATCGAACACCAGGATCGCGCCGCCGCACCTGTTCGTTCCCGGACTGCGTTGACCAGGTGCCGTGGCGACTCCAAACGGGAAGAATGCGCCGGTCTGAACGGTGTCGCTGACATCTGGGCTCCGGAAATCGGGCGTTTGGAAATTTTGTCCAGTCAACACATAGTCACGGCACGGCGTCGTGCGCACACCCGGGCTCCGGTTCACGAACGGCGCATTGTCGAGGCCCACCACGCCAGAGTTCGCCGTGGGACCTGAGGCGACATATACGCGACCATCGGGGCCGATGCGGACGTCGTTGACCTGGTGCTCCGACTGACTGTCGACGATACCGCTGAACAGCTGACTGATCCTGCCGTCGCGGGTGATCCTCGAGACGGCGGCGGTACGGTCGGCTGCGTTGCGGTGAGTGATATAGGCGACGTCCTTTGCCTGTCGATCGCAAATCCCGCCACTGAATCCTCGGGCACAAGGGTTCTGCATGGCGATCGTCAATAGCGATGCGTACCACGCGAGCCTGGAACAGCGTGTCTTGAGCGGCCAACTCTCGCCCGCCATGGAAACGTTGCTGCGGTATTACGCCTGCGGCAAGCCGAAGGAGATGGTGGAGCACAGGGGGAACATTCAGACAGATACGCGCATCGCATTCTATCTACCGAAGAGCGGCCGGGAGACGGACGAGTGAGCGCCGTCGCTGCGACTCGAGCTGATGGCGCACGCGCGTCGGTTGCACCTGCACGCCAGGGTGCCGCAGGACGTGCCAAGCGCGCTCGGCGATGTCGAGCTCATCGACCGAGTGCTGGTGAACCTTGTGGAGAACGCCATCCATCACACGCCTGATGGCGGCTCGGTGTCGCTGACGTGCTTCACGTCGCATTCAAAGGTCGTCATGCAGGTCAGCGACACGGGGGAAGGCATTCCCGAGGGCGACGTGCCTCACATCTTCGAGAGGTATTAGCGGGCCGGAACGAGCAGTACCCGCGTCACGGATGGTGCCGGGCTTGGGCTCGCCATCGCCCAGCGGATCCTCCAGCTTCACGCCAGCTCGCTTCGCGTGGACTCCGGAGCGCGGGAGGGCGCTGTCTTCTCCTTCGAACTGCCTCAGGGCGAGTCAACGGCCTGACGGCGCCGTCGCATGGCGAACACCTGACGCACCTGGAAGCGCCGTGTGGTGCGCGGCCAGAAACCCACTCCCCATCGCCGGATCCGCGTCGAACGGTGCCCGCCGAGATGAACGCGCGATCACGAGACGGAAGCGATCAGGGGACGCGTGAGACTCGCCAGATCGCACCAGTGAACGGGGGAAATTCATACGGTACTTGCCCTTGAGCCGCACGGGCCGGGTTGACCCGCGCGATACCGTAATCGACGATGTACATCGCGCCGTCTGGTCCGAACCTCACGCCGTATGGACGCTCGATCCCCTGACCCGCAACCCCCTGCGCCGAGGCAGGACCCCGCTGACGGTTGCGGACGAAGGGCACGGCTTCACCTGTGGCGGGATCGATGCGGGAGATTTGGAAACCCGCGAATCCGTCGCGCAGCGGTGTGGTCTGCGGCGCGAGGTCACCCCATTCCGCGACGAACACCTGCCCGGCAAGGGCGCCGGCCGACGCAGGTGCGACGTCGACCTGGGATGGAGACGAATTGATCTCGTGCAGCCCGTAGACCAGGGAGCGGTCGGGGGGCGTCAGCCCGCTTGCCGCATGATCGATCACAAACCGGATGGGCTTGCCCTGCAACACGCCGTTCACGAAGACGGGCGCCTTGAGCGAATCGGGAACATTGAATTGCGGATCGGTTACTGGCAGCAGCTCGGCCGAGAAGTCAGGCCAACCGTACCAGGCGCCTGCGCGTACACGGTAGGTGGCGTCGAACCGATCGTTGATGGGGCGAGAGCCGCGCACGTCGAAGCCGTTTACCCCCGCGAACATCTCCCCGCTTGCGTTCCAGGCGAGCCCGATCACATTCCGGAAGCCGTCGGCAAAGGGGCGCAACGTGGCGGCAGGATTCGCGGGGTCGAATACCAGGATCGCGCCACCGCACTTGTTCGTTCCAGGAATCCGTTGACCAGGAGCCGTCGTGAATCCGAACGGCACGAATGCGCCGGTCTGCACCGTGTCACTCACGTCCGCGGTGCGGAAATCGGGCGTCCCGAAGTTCTGGCCCGTGAGCACGTAGTCGCGACAGGGCGTCGTGCGCAGGTTCGGGCTCCGGTCGATGAACGGCGCGTTGTCGATGCCGACCACGCCGGAGTTCGCGGCTGGACCTGAGGCGACATACACCCGTCCGTCGGGACCGATGCGAACGTCGTTCACCTGGTGCTCCGACTGGCTGTCGACGATGCCGCTGAACAACTCGGTCAATCTCCCATCGCGGCTAATCCTTGACACGGCGCCAGTACGGTCGGCGGCATTGCGATGGGTGATGTAGGCGACATCACGCGCCCGGTCTATCGCAAATCCGGCAACGGAATCGGCCACCCCCATCGACGAGAGGTTGAGCACTTCCGTGGCTCGGCCGTTCGCGACCAACAGGATGCGCGAGGGGGGCGGCTCCTCCAGGAACTGACCGCCCGCTTCGACGACGTACATGCGTCCTTGGGCGTCCCAGTCGATCGCCGTCGGATACGTCAGGCCCTCGACGACCTTCTCGATCCGGAGTCCCGGCGGCACCTCGATCATCGGGAACTGCTGCGGCGTGTTCGGCGTGTTGACGATGATCGTCACCGGGCTGGAGACGGTCTGCGCGCCGAGGTTGTCGGTGGCCACGGCGCGGACGACGTACGTCCCGGGCGGAACGTTCGTGGCGGTGAAGCTGTAGGGGGGAGACGTGCCCTCCACGAGCCTCGCGGCGCCGTTGAACAACTCGATCCTGACCACCTGGCCATCGTTGTCGAAGGCGCTTGCGGCCACGGTGATCGAGGACCCGGCCGCAAACATCGACCCGCTAGATGGGCGGGTGATGCTGACCGAGGGAGGGGCATTGCCTGCTTGCGTAAACGTTGTCGACGCCCCGAGCAGCGATACCACGGCCAGCGTCGCCATTCCGGTGCTTATCCGATTCATATCGTCGTCCTTGTCTCGAGTCATCGGGAGCTCGTATCCAGGCTGCGAAGGAACGCAATCATATCCTCACGCTGCCCCTGGTCCGAGAGGTAGAACGGGTGCGGCGCGGAGCTGCCGCGCGTCGGATTCAGCAAGGAGTCGAGGCTCGGGACAGAGCTATCGTGCAGGAAGTTCGGCTTGCGCGCCAGATCGAGCAGGAGCGGCAGTGCGGTGCCGCGCTCGAGCCCGCGCTGGCTGGCATTCACGACCGCCATCTTGTCGTCGAAGATGTTGCCCGGGGTATCGAGGATCGGATTGAACGGCGGCACCCGTTGCGGCAGCAGCGTCATCGGCGCGTCCCCTGGGAAGATGAAACGCATCGGGACGATCGCGGGGGGCACGAACGTGCTCTGGTCCACGTTATGGCAAAAAGTGCAGTTGATGCGGAACCGTTCGCGGCCACGCATGATCGCGCCTTCGTTGTTTTCAGTCACGCCTGGCGGCGCCGGCAGGCTGTTCAAATACGCGTTCATGTCGAGGAGCTTGGTATTGTCCGCGCGATGCCGAGGGGCGCGGCTTCCGAGCCGGGCCGCGGATGCGGCGAGGCTTGCACGAACGGATACCCGGTCACGCCCGTCCGGGTCAGCACCTGCACGTAATCGTTGGCAATCTCGGTCCCGGCGGCGTCGCCGCCGAAGGTCCGCAGGAACGCGCGTCCTCCCGCTGTCGTCAGGGTGGTCGGGTCGAGCAGCGCCGTGTACACCAGATTGCTGAAGTTGTCGAGGAACTGTATGCCGCCTTCGGTGCCCCAGGGCGCGGCCAGGTCGGTGCGGTAGAGAGGCGTATTGTGCATCGGGTCGCCGTTGCCGTCGACCGTATCGTCGAACATTCCAACGGGGTAGAAG